>JAFUFT010000048.1 GCA_017469795.1 Oscillospiraceae bacterium | reverse complement strand
GGAGAGACCTTTCAACTCTCCAAATCCGGCTTCCTTCAGATTCCACCTCGCGATGGACACCCTTGCCTTTGGCTAACGCTTCCCACTGCCGGGCGCGTTCGGGACTTTCACCCTATAGAACGTGCGCTCGCCGGGCGCACACCGAAAAACCGCCCCGCCTTCTTCGGAAGGCGGGGCGATTTTTGATTCGTGTTTCGGTTTTTCAGTCCTTATTCCTGGGCCTCCAGATACCGGTCATAGGCGGCCTGCCGCAGTTCCTGAAGCCGGCCCAAGCCCATGCGCTCCAGATCCGCCATAAAGGCGTCATACTCGTCCAGGCTTCTTTCGCCAGTCACGAACCGCAGGCTCTGCTCCGCCGCGGCGGTGCCGATATCGCCGGCAATCTGGTTGTACTCCATGCTCTCCTCGCTGGTGTTCTTGCCTTGGATGGCATTGGTGCCGGTGCGGCCGGTCTTCCAGATGTCGATGCACTCCAGCTCCGCCTCAGTGGTGTAGGAAGCCAGCTTCCGCTCGGTGGTGTTGAAGTAGGGAGTTCCCACCAGAGAGGTGTGCAGGAACGCCGCCACGAAGGAAGGCATATTGGGATCGTTCAGAATCACGTCGGTATAGTGGGGCACACCCTCCTCGTCATAGTAGAAGGTCTCGCCCTCCACGCCGAAGCAGGACACCAGAATGCCGTCGGGGGTATAGAGCCAGTTCATGAACTCCACGCACTCCTCGGGATAGTTGGTCTGGGCAGACACCGCAATGGCAGAGGCGCCCACGCCGCCGGAGGTTTTCGCCAGCGTGTTCTCCATGCCCTTTTCCTTCATGGGATCGGGGATGGCCCGCAGATCGTAGCTGGGCTGACCGCTGCGCTCCGCGCCGCCGCCGGCCAGTAGGTTGGAGTTGGTGGAAACCATGCCGGTCTCGTTGGCATAGATGTATTCGTCAAAGGCGATGTTCATGACGTTCATGAAGTCGTCGGTGACCAGGCCCGCTTCAAATGCGTCGTGCATCCACTGGAGGCACTCCTTATAGCCGGGGAGATTCATGGAGCAAACCACGGTCTTGCCGTCCTCATCGATCTGCCAGGCCACGTCGTTCCGGCCGGGACCCGCCACGCCGAAGGCGTTCCATCCAAAGAAGCTGGACAGATCCGCGTTCCACATGACAGGGTTCCGGATGCCCAGCTGGTCCTTCCAGGCCACGGCCACATCCCACACGTCATCCATAGTGGCAGGAGCTTCCATGCCCACCTGATCCAGCCAGTCCTTCCGGATGGCCACGCCGTTGTCGGAATACTCACAGTACTCGGAGAAGGACAGGATGTAGCCCTCGGAGGAGGTCAGGTCCGTCCGGAAATCCGGGAACCGGTTCAGGATGGCGTTGTAGTCGGGCGCATGCTCCTCCAGATAGGGGGTCAGATCCAGCAGCACGCCCTCATCCACCGCCGCGTCGGCGCCGGCCGCGTAGTTCTGCTCGCCGTTGCAGAAGAAGTCATAGTAGTCGCCGGCCGCCCAGATCAGCGAAATGGTCGTGCCATAGGTCTCCTCGCCGATCAGCGTGAAGTCCAGATTCACGTTGGTGGCGTCCTGCCACTGGGCGAAGGTGGGGATCTGCTCCATGACCTGCTGGGTCACGCCGAACATGCCCAGGAAGTTGTGGAACATCCAGTAGATGCTCAGGGTGGTGGGCTCGTCAAAGATGGGGTACTGCACGGTGACGGCAGGCTCTTCCACCGGGATCTCCTCCGCCGCAGAGCCGGGTTCCTCCGCCGGAGCCGCCTCCTCGGCGGGTGCCGCCGCTTCCGCAGGCGCTTCTTCCGCTTCCGGAGCCGGTGCCGCCGCTTCCGCAGGAGCGCTGTCGTTGGCCGCCGGGGCCGCTGTACCGCCACATCCGGCAAAGACCGCCGTCAGCATCGCAAGGCACAACAGGATACACAGAATCTTTTTCATGGTTCATCCTCCTTTAATTTGGTTTTCTCCACGGTATCATAATAGGATCGTCTCCGCAGTCCCGCAAGTACTAAAAACTGACTCGGATATATCAATTATATACAATGATTAGCTTTTTTTTCATTTGTTTTATATGAATTCTAAACAAATCCGGCTGTTTGCAAGGCCGGATTTGAAAAAAGATGCGAATCCTGCATATTGTTCATACTTTGGTCATTGCTTTCCCGGCGGGATATGCTATAATCCAAATCGGAGGAGGATGCGATATGAACGTTCTGTTCCTGTTAACGCCGAAAGCAAACCTGACATACATCTATGAGGACTACACCATCCGGCAGGCGCTGGAGCGGATGGAGGCCGGACGGTACGCCTCCATTCCCATTCTCCGCCGGAGCGGAGAATACGTCGGCACCATCACTGAAGGCGACCTGCTCTGGGCCATCAAGAACCACTACATGATGAACATGAAGGACGCGGAGGGCCGGCCCGTGATGGAGGTCCCCCGGCGGAAGGACTACCTGCCGGTCAAGGTCACCACCTCGGCCCGGGAGCTTCTGGAGATGGCCGTGGATCAGAACTTCGTCCCCATCGTGGATGACAAGGACAGCTTTATCGGCATTGTGACCCGTCAGCGGATCATGCGCTACGGGATGGAACAGTATTACAGGATCTATGCCGAAGCAACCTGAGAGGCTCTGAGGAGCCTCTCTTTTTTCTGTCCAGACGGGAAAACCGGTTGCGAAGGCGGCCGGTTTCGTGTATAGTTATCATACAAAATCGTCTAACGGAGGGACTCCTATGAAAGCATCCGCCCGCATGCAGAAAAACGCCGCCGTCAGCCGGTCCCTGGCCGCGGAGAGTATGGTGCTGCTGAAAAACACCCTGAGTACGCTGCCCCTGACCGGCACCCCGGAGGCTCCTGTGAAGCTCGCGCTTTTCGGCGTGGGCCAGATCTATACCGTCAAGGGGGGCACCGGCTCCGGCAACGTCAACAACCTGAAGACCATCTCCCTGCTGGAGGCCTTCACCGCCGCGCCGGAGCTCCGCCCGGACGCCGGACTGGCCAGGAAATACCGGGCCTGGGCTCTGGCCCACGAGAACCTCTGTGTGGAGGGTTTCATGGAGCCGAAGGGCTATTTTAACCCCGAAATGCCCCTGTCCGACGGGGAGGTGGCGGAAGCCGCGGCAGACAGTGAGCTTGCCGTCATGGTCCTGACCCGGGTGGCCGGAGAGGGCGCCGATATGCAGGCGGAGCCGGGCATGATCTATCTGACGGACGGGGAAAAGGCCCTGATGGATCAGATCTCCGCCCGGTTTGAAAAGAGCGTCCTGCTGCTCAACACCGCGGGATTCCTGGAGCTGGGGGACTACGCACGGAAATTCAGCGCGATCCTGTTCATGGGCCTGCCCGGCCAGGACGCCGGCGCAGTTTCCGACGTGCTTACCGGCAAGGTCCTGCCCTCGGGCCGTCTGACGGACACCTGGCCCCTGCGCTATGACCAGTATCCCACCGCGGGCGAGTTCAGCAAAACCATCGGCAACGGCAGCGTCAACGAGACCATGGGCCGGTCCCAGGAGCAGATCAACGTCTCCTACACCGACGACATCTATGTGGGCTACCGCTACTTCGACACCTTCGGGGAGGAGGTGCTCTACCCCTTCGGCTACGGACTGGATTACGGCAAAACGGAGCTCACCGCCTATGCTGCGGCCGCCACCGGCGACGCCGTCACCGTCACTGCCACGGTGGAAAACACAGGAGAGACCTACGCCGCCCGGCAGGTGGTACAGGTCTACCTGACCTGCCCGGCAGGAACTCTGGAGCAGCCCCTTCAGAAGCTCTGCGCCTTCGGCAAGACCCGGCTGCTACAGCCCGGGGAATCCGAGACCCTGACCATGGAGTTCCGGCTCAGCGACATGGCCTCCTTTGACGAGACGCGCATGAGCTATGTGCTGGAGGCGGGACATTACTTCATCCGAGTGGGCACCGACAGCCGCACCACCGCTGTGGCCGGGGCGCTGTACCTCCCCGGAGAGGTGACGACCCTGGTGCTCTCGGACCGGATGGGCCATGTACCAGAGGGCTTCACCCCCCTGTCTTCCCGGGACGTGCCCGCCTTTACCTACCCCGGGGAAGCGGAGGAGCTCTCCTTCGCCCGGGATCATGCCGTCCGGCTGACCCAGCGGGATTTCCGCACGAAACACCAGACCTACGCCCGTCCCCCGAAGACCATCCTCCGGAGCCGGGAGGGCCTGACCCTGCGGGATGTGTACGACGAAAAATGCTCCCTGCGGGAACTGGTGGCCTCCATGGCCTCCTCGGACCTGTGCGCCCTGGTCTGCGGCGTGGGCATGGATTTCTCCGGCATGCCGGAGTCCGTGCAGAATGACCCGGACTTCCATCCGCCCTTCGACGGCATGCTTGGCGCCGGCGGCATGAAGGTGCCGGGCGCAGCGGGCGAGACCGCCGACCTGTGGGAAAAATACCGGATCCCGCCCATCTCCCTGGCGGACGGCCCTGCTGGTATCCGCATCAGCCGGGACGTAAAGGAGGACGGCGAGGTGGTCCGCCATCAGTACTGCACCGCCTTCCCGGTGGGGTCCCTGCTGGCCTGCTCCTGGGATCGGGACGTGCTGCAGCGGTTCGGCCGGGCCGTGGCGGAGGAAATGCTGGAATACGGGGTGGATCTGTGGCTGGCGCCCGGCATGAACATCCACCGGAACCCCCTGTGCGGCCGGAACTTTGAGTACTTCTCCGAAGATCCGCTGGTCTCCGGCTTCTGTGCCGCCGCCATCACCGAGGGCGTCCAGGCCGCCGGCGTGGGCGTGACGATCAAGCACTTCGCCGGCAACAATCAGGAGACCCTGCGGGCCAACTCCAACGACCTGGTGTCCCAGCGTGCCCTGCGGGAGATCTACCTCAAGGGCTTCGAGATCGCCGTGAAGCAGGCCCAGCCCTACGCCCTGATGACCTCCTACAATGACATCAACGGCATGCCCTCTGCCAACAACTACGATCTGACCACCGCCATTCTCCGGGACGAATGGGGCTTCCGGGGCTTCGTCATGACCGACTGGGGCGGCGGCATCAGCCGGCCTGCACTGAGCATCTGCGCCGGCAACGACATGATCCAACCCGGCGGGCCCGCCGTGGTCCGGGAGGTGGCTGAGGCGTTGGCCTCCGAGGAGAAGGCCGAAAACCGGGGCCTGCGGCCCTATGCCGAGAAGATGGCCCTTGCCCAGCTCCAGAGCTGTGCCCTGCACATTCTCTCGGTGATCCTCCGGTGCAGAAGCACCCGGGAACTGCTGAAAACCCTGTAACAGACGCAAAGACCCGCCGGGCAAAATCCCGGCGGGTCTTTTTCAGCTTATTTCAGCCTGCCTTTCAGGCCCTGCTCCTCCTGTCCGGTGATCTCCACGTCCCGGATCTGATTGCGCAGATCCGTTCCCTCGGCGGCCACAGGAATATAGTTCGGCGCGTGACCGGTCCACAGTCCCCGGTCATCCTGCTGCTCAAACAGCACCGGCAGTGTCTTCCCCACGAACTGTTCCCGGTAGGCCCTCCGCAGCTCCGCTTCCACCGCCCCGGCCCGGGCGGCCCGGGCCTCTTTCTCTCCATTGGGGATCTGTCCGGGCATCTCCGCCGCGGGAGTCCCGGTTCGGCGGGAGTAGGGGAAGATATGCATGGCGGCAAACTCCGCCTGCCGGAGGAAGGCCAGCGTGGTCTCGAATTCCGCCTCCGTCTCCCCGGGAAAGCCCACGATCAGATCGGTGGTCACGGCGCAGTCCGGGAAAGATTCCCGCAGCAGCCGGCAGCTCTCGAGGAACCGGGCGGTGTCGTATTTCCGGTGCATCCGCCGCAGGGTCTCGTCGCAGCCGCTCTGGAGGGACAGATGAAACTGGGGGCAAAGATTGCCGTATCTCCGAAGGGCCCCGCAGAAGTCTTCATCCACCGTCCGGGGCTCCAGAGACCCCAGACGAACCCGCATCTCCGGCACCGCCTCACAGATGGCGGCGATCAGATCCTGGGGTTTTTCCCCGGTCTTGAGATCCTGCCCCCAGGAGGAGATCTCGATCCCCGTCACCACCACCTCCCGGTAGCCCGCGTCCCGCAGGGAGCGGACCTGCTCCACAGCGTCGGCCACCGGCAGGGACCGGATTGCCCCCCGGGCATAGGGGATGATGCAGTAGGTGCAGAAATTGACGCAGCCGTCCTCCACCTTCAGCATGGCCCGGGTCCGGTCTCCCAGTCCCCCGGCCTCCAGCCGCTCGAAGGTCTTTCGCCGGAAGGCGTTGTCCACCTGAACGCTCCGGACCCGGTCCCGGCGGAACTGCTCCATCCGATCGATGAAGGCGCCCCGGTCCCCGGTGCCGCCCACCACGTCCACGCTCAGGGCATCCATATCCTCGGGCTTGACCTGGGCGTAGCAGCCGCAAACTCCGATCACCGCGTCGGGACAGAGCTTTCTGGCCCGCCGCAGGGCGTTCCGGGACTTCTTGTCGCTGACGGCGGTGACGGTGCAGGTGTTGACGATGTACAGATCGCAGGGCTCGTCAAATCCGCCCTGCTCATATCCCCGCCGCAGAAGCTCCCGCTCCAGGGCCTGGGATTCGTATTGGTTGACCTTGCATCCCAAGGTGTAGATGGCAAATTTCATGTGCTTCTCCGTTTGCTTGTTTTCTGAAAATATGGTACACTCATTATAGCGAAGATGACCGCAGAAGGAAAGACCTAATTTCGGAGGAAATACCATGACAGAATTCTATGCCTTTTTACACTCCGTCAAGGATGTGAAGCAGTTTGTGACCTCGGCCTCCCTGTGCCCGGTGGACATCGACGTGGTGTCCGGCCGCTACACCGTGGACGCAAAAAGCATCCTGGGCCTGTGCAGCCTGGATCTGGACAAGCCGGTGCTGGTCCGGGTCTACGGCAGTCCGGAGGACGGCAGCGCCTTCCGGGACCGGGTGCGGGATCTGATCACCGAGCCCTGATACGGCAGAAAAGAAAGCGCGGAGACAGCTGTCTCCGCGCTCCTTTGTTTTCTTACGGCATGCCGGGAGGGGAACCTCCGGGCCCTCCGGGGCCGCCGGGACCGCCGGGGCCGCCCCACATGGAGGCCTGGACCACCACGGTGACGGTGCAGTCCGTCTCCATGGCGATGTTGTAGTCGTACTCACCGTAGTAGCCGTCCGGGTCGTCCTCGGTGATCTCCGTGATCACCGCGCTGCCCTCGGTCACATCCATGGAGACCATCTCATAGCCGCTGAAGGCCAGGGAGAAATAGCTGGTGGCGAAGGCCTTGTAGGCGGAGAAAGTTGCCGCGCCGATGGCGGGATCTCCGTTTTCATCCACGAACACAAACGTTGCCGTATGCCGGGGATCCGCCATATCCACCGCCGTGAGCACGTTGGTGGAGCAGTCGGGGTCGGTGTATTCCTCCTCCACGATGGTGACGTTCCCGCCAAGCTCGCCCCGGATGTCCTTCTTTCCGTAGACGTGGATGGTCACAGGTGTT
The DNA here is from genome assembly GCA_017469795.1 of Oscillospiraceae bacterium. Taxonomy (GTDB): domain Bacteria; phylum Bacillota; class Clostridia; order Oscillospirales; family Oscillospiraceae; genus HGM13006. The sequence continues at coordinate 24,794 of JAFUFT010000048.1, read as the reverse complement.
TCCGCGTCCAGGGTGCAGCCCTTCTCCACGGTCAGGTCGTTGATATGGCAGGCCTCCGCCTGTCCGCCCATGCCGTCGGGCAGCACCACGTTCCAGACCGCACCGTTGGTGAGAGTCAGGTTCACGGGGTTGTTGATCTGGGTGTTGGCCACGTTGTACTGGGCGCCGATGGTGGCGTAATCCGTCACGCCGGAGCGGAGGTAGTTGCCGGTGGTGTCCGCCTCCAGGACGGTGCCGTTTTCCAGCCGGTTTCCGTCGGCGTCCAGGTGATAGCCGTAGGAGGAGGAGACCGCGCCGGTCAGGGTGGCGTTGTCGACGGTCACGTCCAGAAGCTGATACTTATTATAAATGTTGTTCCAGATGTTGCCGGTGTAGTCGCCGTTTGTCAGCAGAGCCGTGCTGTCGCTGACCGCCGCGGTGGCGGTGGCGGTGGTGGCCTCGTCGCCCCGGTCGTCGATGGTGAAGGAGGTGTTGCCGGGGTTGCCCGCGTCATCGGACTCCACCAGCTCCACCAGGGTGCCGCCCCATTTGGCCTCGGGGTTGGTAAAGGTCACCTCGGTGCCGTCGAGCACCACGTTGGTAAAGCCGTTGTTGGCGGCGCCGGACTTGATCTGCACGCCGGTCTCGCCCACATTCAGGGTGGAATCCACGATAGAGATGGTGCCGCCCGCATTCTGCTGGGTCATGCAGCCGATGTGGCCGGAGTTCAGCTCAGAGTTCGTATAGAAGGCCGAGGAGGTGGCGGAGGCCATGATCTGGACCTCGTTGCCGCCGTAGAACCGGACGCCATCGAACCGGTCGTGGACGCCGGAGTCCGCGTAGGCAACATACCCGGAGCCGCCCGGGATATAGCCGTAGGTCACATCGCCCACGGTCCGGGTCTCAAAGTATTCCCTGCCCTCCTGGGCAACTTCCACGGTGCCGGTGCCGGCCACGGTGTCCTTCACGTCCAGGGCGTAGGTGCCCACCTGATCAAAGCCGTTGCCGGAATCCGTGGACAAAACGCCCCAGCCGGAGGATACGATCAGAGAATCGGTATAGATGCCCTGGCCCGCGCCCAGGACGTTGGTGGCCCGGACCACGCCCTCCAGACCCAGGGCAAAGGGCGTGCGCTTCATCATGGGAACCACCAGCGCGTCGTATTCCTCCTGGGTGTCCTCGGTCTCCTCCGTGTAGATCACGGAGTTGTTGATCCGCAGGATGCCGTTGTCCCGTACTGCAGCGGCGGTGCGGATGACGCCCTTGGTGAGGATCGCCGAGTCGGCGACAGTCACGTCCGCCGTACCCTGGGAGAGCACCATGGCCCCCTCGCCCTGGAAGTCGTTGGCACCGTCGCCCTCGCCCCGGATGGTCATACCCTCTACGGCAAATTCCGCGGAATCGGCGATGATCCCGTTGAAGAAGGGGCCGTAGGAGCTGAGCTCTCCTCCGGAGATCCGGGACGCGTCATATTCCGCCTTCTCCAGCAGGGCGGGGATGGTCTCCGTCTCCACGATGCCGTCGGCGCCGACCTTCAGCGCGGAGCGATAGGTGTACTGGGCGGTCTGGCCCGCCATGTTCATAAACTTGGCGAACTCGCTCCACTCATCCGCGCCGGCGGTGGTCTCAAAGGACCAACCCTCCTCCGGGAGCTTTTTCTCCTGCTCCACATAGTCGAGGATGTCATACTGGTCCCCGTTCACAACCAGCGTCAGCACGCCGCCCTCCTCCGCTGTGATCACGGTCCCGTCGGAGAGGGTCACGGAGTCGATATTAGTAGACGCCGAGGGGCTGTTGATCCAGTCGCTGTCCGTAGCAGCTGTCTCCACCAGGGTATCCCGGCAGGTCACACTCACAATGGTGGGGCCGTTGGGCTCCGGGGTGGGTTCCGGCTCCGGTTCTGCCGGCGCCTCCAGCGCGGATTCCTCCGGCGCGGCGTCAGGTGACGCCTCCGGCGTTTCCGTCTGCGGGGCCGTAGGCGCGGACGCCGCCTGTTCGGCAGAGGGAGCCGCCGCGGCGCTTTCCGCCGGAGCTTCCGCCGTGCCGCCGCAGGCGCTCAGCGCCAGGAGCATGGCCGCCGCCAACAGCAGAGCTGTCAATCGTCTCATGTTTTTTCCTCCTTTATCCGTTGGCGCCGGTTACCCGGCGCTTTCCTTCATTGTAGCGTACTGGCAGAGAAAGTCAAAACATTTCCCGTTTTCTTCCTGTTGCATTTGTTCTGCACATTGCAAATTGTCCTGTAATATGTTACCATGCACCTGTAGGGAGGTGCGTCGGTTTGCTGGACTTTCTGCAGGACAAAAGCGAGAAAAAGGTGGAATATATCGAGCTGATCTACGATCTGATCTTCGTCTATCTGGTCAGCCAGAACGGGCAGCTGCTCCACAACATTGAGGACGGATTCATCACCACGGGCGCCTATCTGACCTACCTGGCCTCCTCGGTGGTGATCCTTCAGATCTGGTACTTCAGTTCGCTGCTCATCAACCGCTACGGCAGCGGGACCCTGCGGGAGCATCTGGGACTGTTCGTCAATATGTACCTGCTCTACTTCATGGCCGACGGCATCCGGGTGGACTGGGGCCCCACCTATCTCCGCTACAATCTGGCCTGGGCCCTGATCCTGATCAATCTGGCGGTCCAGTACCTGCTGCGCCTGCGCTTCGGGGCGCCCCTTTCCCCCCGGGAGCGGCACCACGCCCGGCTCCAGGTCGTCATCCTTTTGACGGAGTCCGTCATCGTACTGATCACCATTCCCATCTACCGGCTGACCGGACTGGCCTTCGCGCCCTGGGCCGCCGTCTTCGGCTTCGCGGCGCCGATCCTGACCCGGCGGGTGGACGCCCAGGTGCCGGTGGATTTTTCCCACATGTCCGAACGGGTGATGCTGTATGTGGTCTTCACCTTCGGCGAAATGATCCTTGGCATCGCCGGGTATTTTGCCAGCGAGTTCAGCTTCATGACCGTCTATTATTCCCTGATGGCCTTCCTGCTGGTGGCGGGACTCTTCTCCGGCTACGGCTACTACTATGACCGGCTCGTGGACCGGTCGCTGGTGACCACCGGGACCGGGTACATGCTCCTGCACATCCTGCTGCTTCTGGCGCTCAACAACATCACCGCCGCCCTGGAGTTCATGCGGCAGCCCAGGGTGTTCCTCATCCCGAAGACCATTTTCCTGGTGCTGTCCCTGCTGGTGTATTTCCTGTGCCTGCTGGGCACCCAGCGGTTCGCGGTGAAGCACATTGGCCGGAGAAACCGCTTCTACTGGATGCTGGGGGCCTGCTTTGCGGCGTACTGTCTGCTCATCGCCCTGAGCTACCGGCGGCCCTATATCAGCATGGCCATCTCTGTCCTGTTCATCTATCTGCAGCTCTTTGCGCTCAAACGGGCCGGCGTGGACCGGGAGCCTGCGCTGCAGGACGGCAATCAAACGGAGGAATTGTTATGAATCCCATTACCATCGGCTCCACCGGCATCACCGTGGAGAAAAACGGCTTCGGCGCCCTGCCCATTCAGCGCATCTCCAAGGCGGAGGCGGTCCGGCTGGTCCGCCGGGCCCTGGACGGGGGCATGAACTATTTTGACACCGCCCGTGCCTATTCCGACAGCGAGGAAAAGCTGGGCGAGGCCTTCGCGGGCATCCGTCACCGGGTGATCCTGGCTACCAAGACCGGCTGCCGGGACGTCCGGGGCTTCTGGTCGGATCTGGAGACCAGCCTGCGGCTGCTCCGGACGGACTACATCGACATCTATCAATTCCATAATCCCGCCCACTGTCCCCGGCCCGGAGACGGCAGCGGCCTGTACGAGGCCATGGAGGAGGCGAAGAAGCAGGGCAAGATCCGCTTCATCTCCATCACGAACCACCGGCTCGACGTGGCCCGGGAGGCGGTGGAGTCCGGCCTCTACGCCACGCTGCAGTTCCCCTTCAGCTATCTCAGCACGGAGAAGGAGCTGGAGCTGCTGGAGCAGACCCGGCGCGCCGGCATGGGCTTCATCTGCATGAAGGGCCTCTCCGGCGGCCTGATCCACAATTCCGCCGCGGCGGCGGCCTGGATGAACCGGTTCCCGGAGGCGCTGCCCATCTGGGGCATCCAGAGGGAGTCGGAGCTGGACGAATTTCTGGCCCATATAAAGAACCCGCCCGTCCTGACCCCGGAGCTGCAGGCGGTGATCGACGGGGACCGGGCCCAGCTTCAGGGGGAATTCTGCCGGGGCTGCGGGTACTGCATGCCCTGCCCCCAGGGCATCGAGATCAGCACCGCCGCCCGGGTATCCCTGATGCTCCGGCGGGCGCCGGTCTCCCTGAGTCTCAACGACGCCACCCGGGCCATCATGGACCGGGTCCCCTCCTGCGTGAACTGCCGCAGCTGCGCCTCCAAATGCCCCTACGGTCTGGACACGCCGGAGCTGCTCCGGCGCAACTACCGGGACTATCAGGAGGTTCTGGCGGGAAAGCCCCTGCTTCCGGACAATTTCTGACAAAAAGACCTGCCGGCTCAAGCCGGCAGGTCTTTTTTATGCTCTTCCCCGTTTCCGGTATTCTCCCGGCGTGCAGCCGTACTGCCTGGCGAACCGGCGGTAGAAAAACGCCGTATTTTCATATCCGATGGCCGCGGCGATCTCCGACACGCTCAGATCCGTGTCCCGCAGCAGCCCAACGGCCCGGTTGAACCGGGCGGTGTGCAGCAGCTCGGTAAAGGTGCATCCGGTCTGCCGCTTGATCATGCGGCTCAGGACCGTCACATCCAGGCCCATCATCTGCGCCACCTCGGAGAGATTCAGCTGGGTCTGCCGTTCGATCCGGCTCAGCACGTCCAGCACGACGGCCTGCTCCCGCTCCTTTCTGGTCTCCGTCACCAGTCTGGCGGACATGGCGGACAGATTCCGCAGCAGCAGCTCCAGGGTCATCTGCTGGATGTCCGCCCCCACCCCGGAAAATTCTCCCTGGATCAGGTTCTCCAGCAGGTTTTCCGCCAGAAGGGACCCGGACACGTCGAACAGCAGATAGCCCGCCGCCTGCCTCCGTCCCGCCAGATTGTCCCGGAGGAACACCGCCAGGGCGTTGCTGCTGCCCAGGCTGATGGCTGCGCTGTCAAAAAATCCGGGGATCAGGATGAAGTTCACCGCCAGATCCTGCTCTCCCGCCGCCAAGACCTCATGGACGGCGCCCCGGCCCAGCAGCAGGAGATGCCCCTCCCGCAGCGTCAGCGGCGCTCTGCCGTTGATGATGTGCCGGGTGCTGCCCCGGACCTGGTAGACCATCTCCACATAGCCGTGGCTGTGCCGGGGGAAGTCCACGAACCGGGTGTGGGGCCGGATGCCGAACCTGGCGTCCCCGGATATGATCCGGTCCGGCTCCATCACCGGCGCTCCGGCGGTGTTGTACAGCGTCAGATCCACCTGCCGGCCCTGCAGGATCTGTTGCTCCTCCTCCGTGATCCGGGCCAGCTGATCCACAAGCTCCCGTTTCATCGGCTTCCTCCCTCTCAAGGTTCTTTGGGTTCATCATACCATATTTCCCCTTCCCGCACAAGCCGCGGATTTTGGGGTTGTGCCCGGGGCGCTTCCATCGTATAATGGAGCAAAACACCCGGAGGTACTGATATGGAAATACGAAAATCCACCCTGGCGAATCTGCCCCGGATCCTGGAGATCTACGCGGGCGCCAGAGCCTTTATGGCCGCCCACGGGAATCCCCGTCAGTGGGGCGCCACCGGCTGGCCGCCGGAGTCCCTGATCCGGCAGGACATTGCGGCGGGAGACAGCTACGTCTGCCTGGAAGGGGAGGAGATCGCCGCAGTGTTCTTCTTCCGGCAGGGCCGGGATATCGAGCCCGCCTACCGGGACATTCAGGACGGCAAATGGATCGGGGACGACGTCTACGGCGTGGTCCACCGGATCGCCGCCGACAGCCGGTTCCGGGGGGCGGGGAGTTTCTGCATCGACTGGGCCTTCTCCCGGTGCGGCCATCTGCGGATGGACACCCACGGGGACAACACCGTCATGCAAAAGCTGCTGACAAAGCTGGGATTCCGGTATTGCGGGATCATTCACGTGGAAGAGGACGACGATCCCCGGCTGGCCTTCGAAAAGCTGCCGGGCACACAGGAGGAAACGAGGTAATCTATGCAGTATCGCAGCGACCGCGCCGGCAATCCCATCTCCGCCCTGGGATTCGGCTGTATGCGGTTCCCGAAAAAGGGCGGGAGCATCGATTTGGAGGAAACCCGCCGGGAGATCCTCCGGGCCGTGGAACTGGGCATAAACTACTTCGACACCGCCTATATCTACCCCGGCAGCGAGGCCTGCCTCGGCCAGATCCTGGCGGAGTCCGGCCTCCGGGACCGGGTGAAGATCGCCACCAAGCTGCCCCAGTACCTGATCCGCAGCCGGGAGTCCATCGACCGGTACTTCGCCGAGCAGCTCAGCCGGCTGCAGACCGACCATGTGGACTACTATTTAATGCACATGCTCACGGACCTGGATGCCTGGCACAAGCTGGTGTCCCTGGGGATCGAGGACTGGATCGCCCGGAAAAAGGAGTCCGGCGCTATCGGCCAGATCGGCTTCTCCTTCCACGGAAACACGGAGATGTTTTTGAAGATCCTGGAGGCCTATGACTGGGACTTCTGCCAGATCCAGTACAACTACATGGACGAGGTCAGCCAGGCCGGCCGGGCCGGTCTGGAGGCCGCCGAGGCCAGGGGCATCCCGGTGATCATCATGGAGCCCCTCCGGGGCGGCAAGCTGGTGGATCTGCTGCCGGCAGGGGCGAAACAGCTCATCGCCGGGGATCCGAAGGGGCGGACCGCCGCGGAGCTGGCCTTCCGCTGGCTCTGGGACCAGAGCGGCGTCACCTGTGTACTCTCCGGCATGAACAGCATGGCCATGCTGGAGGAGAACTGCCGCATCGCCTCCGACGCCGCGCCGGGACACCTTGCCCCGGAGGACCACCGGCTCATCACGGAACTGCGGGCCCTGATCAACGAAAAGCTGCTGGTGGGATGCACCGGCTGCGGATACTGTATGCCATGTCCCCGGGGCGTGGACATCCCCGGAACCTTCCGGTGCTATAACGAGATGTCCACCGAGGGCCGGGGCGTGGGCCGCCACGAGTATTTTCAGGTGGTAGCCCTGCGGAAAGAGGCCCCCTTCGCCTCCCAGTGCGTCGCCTGCGGCAAATGCCAGTCCCACTGTCCCCAGCACCTTTCCATCATCGAGGAGCTGAAAAAAGCCGACCGGGCCCTGCGTCCGGTCCACTACCGGGCGGCGATCTCCGTGGCCAGATGGTGGCTTTTCGGCCGGAAGCGGAACGCCCGCTGAACCTACAATGTGTCAACCTGCCGCCCTGGATCGGCCCCAAACCGTACAATTTGTGCTGGACAGAGCTGTCATTATCTGCTATACTGAGACGGAAATATGAAGAATCCATGACAAATAATAGATGCATTTTGTCTGTTCTTCAAAAAAAGGAAAGGAGAAACCATATGAAAACACGTGTTTTGGCGATGCTGCTGGTGCTGGGTATGCTGGCCTGCCTGATGGCCGGCTGCGGAAGCACTGCCGCAAGCGCGCCCGCCTCCGGCGCGGAATCCGCTGCCGCTTCCGAGGCTGAGGCCCCCGCTGCGGATGCGGAAGCCGCTGCGGAGCCCGCTCCTGCCGCCACCCTGGCCCCTGACGAGGTCCAGTCCTCCGCCGTGGAGGAAGCCCTGGCCGCCCAGGAGCTCGAGCCCATGGAGCTTCCCATTGCAGGCACCCCTGTGACGCTGACCTACTTCCAGATGAAGCCCGGCGGAGCAGCTGCCAACTATATGCCCAACGGCTATGAGGATTCCCGGCACTTCCAGAAGGCTGCGGAGCTCACCGGCGTCACCCTGGAGTTCATTCAGCCCGACATGATGGTGGCCAACGAGCAGTTCAATCTGCGCATCGCCGCCCAGGATTATCCTGACATCTTCGGCAACTTCAACTCCATGTACGGCGACGGCGACGACAACGGCATCGAGGAGGAGATCATCTTGGCCCTGGAGGACTATGAGGATCTGTTCCCCTACTACACCAAGTACCGCACCTCCACCAAGTTCCTGGAGACCGCTACCCAGACCGCGGAAGGCCACATCTCCGGCTTCTATGAGCTGATGAGCGACTTTATCGGTCCCTTCTTCGGCATGATGGGCCGCGGCGACTGGCTGGAGGCTCTGGACCTGGAAATGCCCGAGACCTATGACGAGCTGCACGAAGTGCTGACCGCCTTCAAGAACGAGTACGGCTGCTCCACCGCGATCATGCTGGACGAGAACGCCGTGGGCAACGACAACTTCCTGGCTGCCGGCTACGGCATCGCCACCATGCTGGCCACCAACGCCAAGGAGTCCTACTGGATGGTCCAGGACGGCGAGGTCAAGGACGGCATCACCGGCGAAGGCTACAAGGAGTACCTGACCATGCTGCATCAGTGGTATGAAGAGGGCCTGATCTCCAAGGACTTCACCTCCTCCGGCGGCGCCATGAGCTCTGACGGCATCGGCCAGATCGCCGGCGGCGACTGCGGCGTGTTCTTCAACGGCGCCCCCATTATGAGCGTTTACTCTTTCATGACCACTGATCCCAACCTGAAGATCGTGGGCTTCCCCGATCCCGTCAAGGAAAAGGGCGAGTTCACCCATGTGGACACCACCGAGTATGACTTTGGCGCCGAGCGCATGAGCATCTCCACCAAGTGCGCTGAGCCTGAGATCGCCATTCAGTACTGCGACTTCTGGTTCACCGATGAAGGCATCCAGCTGGCCAACTACGGCGTAGAGGGCGAGAGCTGCGAAGTAGTGGACGGCAAGGCTCAGTTCTCCGACATGGTCCTCAACAACCCCGACATCGCCCCCGGCGACGCTATCTCCGTCTATACTGGCCGGAACAGCACGCCCTCCTGGAGCTCCAACTCCAAGCTGCTGGTGACCTTCAACGACGAGGAGAAGGGCGCTTTTGAGATCTGGGCTTCCAACCGGGACAACCGGGACGCCTATCCCTATGTGGCCGCGCTGACCATCGACGAGAGCTTTGAGCTGTCCAAGTTGGCCGCCGACTATGAGTCCTATGCCCTGGAGTGCCGTGATAAATTCATCACCGGCGATATGGACATCGAGACCCAGTATGAGGAATACGAGGAGCAGGTCCGTACCATGGGCCTGACCCGCGGCATCGAGATCAAGCAGGCCGCTTACGACCGTTATATGGAAGGCTGATCTCTGATCCCCAAACAATAACGAACCCCCTGCCGGTTGGCAGGGGGTTCTCTTTTCTCAGATTCCGAACAGCGTCCGGAAGGCGTCGGCCACGCCGTCTTTCTGGTACGGCCCCGTCACATGATCCGCCGCAGCCAGGCACAGGGACGTGGAATCCGCCACCGCCACTCCGGTCCCGGCCCAGGCGAGCATCTCCGCATCGTTGTCCGCGTTGCCAAAGGCCGCCGTGTCCTCCCGGGGGATCCCCAGCCGCTCCGCCAGACGGCGAAGGCCCTGCTGCTTGGTGCAGTCCCGGTGGTTGATCTCCACCAGTCTGGGAGAGGATGTTGTTATGTAAACCGAATCCATAGACTGCAGCAGCTCCATGACCCGGTGCTTCACCGGCATATTCCGGGGGATCACCGCCAGGGAATCCAGCAGGTCCCCCTGTTCCCGGATAAACACCAGAATGTCCGGCACCGGGATCCGGGTGGCCCGCACATAATCCTGGGTGGGACGGTCCATCATAAAGGTGTCCAATTGCTCGAGATAGTCCGCCTGCGCGTAGGCCCGGCCGTCCAGAAAAGCCTCATAGGAGATGTCCATACCACAAAGCAGCGCCAGTACCTGCACAGCGGCGCCTTTGGGCAGGATCTGCCGCATGACCGCCTGATCCAGCGTCTGGTCGTAGATGGCCGCGCCGTTCCCGGTGATGGCGTACCGGATCCCAGGGAAACACCGCATCTCCTCGGGAATGGTCGCATAGGCCCTCCCGGTGGCGATGGCGATCTCCACCCCGCCGGAGATGGCCCGTTCCAGCGCCCCACGGTTCCCGGGGGAGAGAACGCCGTCCCGGCCCAGCAGCGTGTCGTCCAAATCCAGCGCGATCAGCTTTACCATAGCAGCAGCCGCTCCGCGTCCTTTCGCAGCTCCGCCCGAAAGTCCGGGTGGGCCACGGCGATCAGGTTCTCCACCCGCTGCCGGACGCTGCGTCCCCGGATGGGCGCGATGCCGTATTCCGTCACCACATAGTCCACTTCGTTCCGGCTCAGGGTCACCACGCTGCCCGGCGCCAGCTGGGCGTTGATGCTGGAGATGGTTCCGTTTTTCTTGGTGGAGGCCACGGCGATGATGCTGCGCCCGTTTTTCGCGTGGGCGCCGCCCACCGCCATATCCGCCTGGCCGCCGGAACCGGAGAACTGCCGGGAGCCGATGGACTCCGAGCAGATCTGCCCCGTCAGATCCAGGGAAAGGCAGGAGTTGATGGAGACAAAGTTATCGTTCCTGGCCACCACCCAGGGATCGTTCACCGTCTCTCCCCGGAGCATCATCATACTGGGATTTTCGTCCAGCAGGTCGTAGAGCTCCTGGGTACCGTAGGCAAAGGTGCCCACCATTTTGCCGGTCATATAGTTCTTCTTCCGGCCAGTGATCACGCCCGCCTCCACCAGATCCGCCATGGAGTTGGTGATCATCTCCGAATGGACGCCCAGATCGTGCTTGTCCATCAGGGCCATGGCCGCCGCGTCCGGGATCCCGCCGATGCCCAGCTGAATGCAGTCTCCGTCATTGACCATGGAGGCAATATAGCTTCCGATGGTCTGTTCCACCTCATCCGGATGGCTCTTGGGCAGATAGGGCAGAGGCGTTGCCGCCTCCACCACCATATCCACGTCCCGGATATGGACTTCGGTATCGCCGTAAATATTCGGCAGATTCGGGTTGATCTGCAGGATCACCCGGTCCGCCGCCTCCAGAAACGCCTTTTCATGGATCAGGCACAGGGGGATCTTCATATAGCCATGCTTATCCATGGGAGTCGCTGCGGCGATGAACACATTGCAGCCGTGGACGCTGAGCCACCGGGGCGCGCCGTTGTGCAGATCCCCGGGATAGAAGCTGAACAGCCCCGCTTCCCGGCCCCTGCGGGTGGGCCCCATCAGGAAGGTGATGTCCATGTCAAATGTGTCCCGATACACCGGGTCGGTCATGAACTCGTGCTGCTGGAAGCACATGGGGGCGAACATCCGGTACTTTTTTCCTTTGCCCCGGAGGGTATGCATGGCGTCAAAAAACGCGGTGGGCTCGTTGGCGCACTGGCTGGTACCGATCACGTCCCCGTCCCGCAGGGAGTCCAGCGCCTCCTCCAGCGTTACGAGTTTCTCGCGGTATTGTGTTTCATAAACGTTCATGGCGTTCTCCTTGCTGTTTTTGTTCATGTTCTATTATAATATGGTTACCCCCGGCATGCAAGAGAATGTTTCACGTGAAACGTCCCGGTCGCTCCAAAAATGTTTCACGTGAAACAGGGGAATGTGCCTTGCATTATGTCGCCCAAGTTGCTATAATAGGGGAACAGCGAATTTGGAAAGGAGGCGGCGGTTTGATTCTGTCTCTGGTCAATCAGAAGGGCGGCGTGGGAAAAACCACCACAGCGGTAAGCCTGACCGCCGCCCTGACGCAGAAGGGCAAACGGGTGCTGCTGTGTGACTTCGACCCGCAGGCCAACGCTACGTCCGGCCTGGGCGTGGAGAAATCCAAAGGCCGGCCCACCGTCTACGACGTCATCATCAATGGAACGGACCCCAAAACGGCCATCGTACACACCAAATACGGGGATCTGCTGCCCAGCGGCGCAGATCTGGCCGGCGCGGGCATTGAGCTGGTGAGCCTCCCCCGCCGGGAATTCCGTCTGAAGGACGCGCTGACTCTCCTGCGGGAAGATTACGATTACATTCTGATCGACTGTCCTCCGTCCCTGGAGTTGCTGACCCTGAACGCCCTGTGCGCGGCGGATCAGGTGCTGATCCCGGTGCAGTGTGAATACTACGCCCTGGAGGGACTCAGTGACCTTATGGCGACGCTTCGGGCCGTCAAGCGGACCTATCAGCCGAATATCGGCATCTTCGGGCTGGTGCTGACCATGTACGACGGCCGCACTAATCTGAGCATTCAGGTTGCCCAGGAGGTCCGCCGTCACTTCCCCGGAAAGGTGTTTTCCACCGTGATTCCCAGAAACGTACGGCTCAGCGAGGCGCCCAGTCACGGGCTGCCCATTACCGTATATGACAAACTCAGCCGCGGAGCGGAAAGCTATCTGCATCTGGCGGAGGAGATCCTTCGTAAAACAGGTTAGAAAGGACGACATCTATGGCAAAGTCTTCCTCAAAGGGGCTGGGCAAGGGATTAGGCGCCCTGTTTTCGGAAACGCCGGTGCAGGAGACCGCCGGAGCCGGCGTCGTCAGTACGCTGCCCCTGCAGAAGCTGGAACCGAACCGGAATCAGCCCCGCAAGGATTTTGACGAGGTAGCGCTGGCAGAACTGGCGGATTCCATCGCGGAGCACGGGCTGATCGAACCCATCGTGGTGCGGCCCCTGGACTCTGGCTACTATCAGATCATCGCCGGTGAGCGGCGATGGCGGGCCTGCCGTCTGGCAGGCATCTCAGACGTTCCGGTGAGTATCATCCACGCCGACGACAAAACAGCCGCACAGCTGACTCTGATCGAAAACCTCCAGCGGGAGGATCTGAACCCGCTGGAAGAGGCCGGCGGCTTCGACGCGCTGATGACCGCCTACGGGATGACCCAGGAGGAGGCCGCAAGAGCTGTCGGAAAATCCCGGCCAGCTGTAGCCAACGCCCTGCGGCTGCTGAAGCTCCCGAAATCCATCCGGTCCCTGGTGTCCGACGGAAGCCTGTCCGCGGGTCACGCCCGGGCGCTGCTGCCTTTGGAGCAGGAAAAGCTCCAGAAGGAGGCCGCCGGAAAGATCCTGGAACAGCAGCTGTCCGTCCGGCAGACTGAGGCGCTGGTGAAGCGGATGCTGAAGCCTCCGGCCGTTCCGGCGCCCCGGGATCCGCTGGCGGTGGACTATATCCGGGAGTGTGAGACGGATCTGACCCGGAAGCTGGGCCGAAAGGTCACCATCCGCACCGGGCGCAAAAAAGGCCGGTTTGAATTGGAATACTATGGAGACGACGACCTGCAGCGGCTGATCGATGCGCTGGAAACCCTTGTCGCCTCAGAGAAATAGGAGAGGTGTAAACGATGCTCGACATCAAATTTATCCGGGAAAACCCGGAGATCGTCAAAGAAAACATCCGCAAAAAATTCCAGGATCAGAAGCTCCCCCTGGTGGACGAGGTCATCGCCCTGGACGCGGAGAACCGGGCCGCCATTGCCGAGGCCCAGGAGCTGCGGACCCAGAGGAACATGCTGTCCAAGGAAGTGGGCAAGCTGATGGGCCAGGCCAAAAAGGATCCCTCCAAGCTGGAGGAGGCCGAGGCCGTCAAAGCCCAGGTCAAGGCCCAGGCGGACCGGCTGGCGGAGCTGGAGCAAAAGGAGACCGAACTGGCGGAGAAAATCCGGAAAATCCTCCTGGTGATCCCCAACATCATAGATCCCTCCGTGCCCATCGGCCCCGACGACAGCTGCAATGTGGAGGTTCAGCGGTTCGGCGAGGCAAAAATTCCAGAATTTGACATCCCCTATCACGTGGACCTGATGGAGCGCTTCGGCGGCATTGATCTCGACGCAGCCGGCCGGGTCTCCGGCAACGGGTTCTACTATCTGCTGGGGGACATCGCCCGACTCCACGAGGCGGTGCTGGCCTATGGCCGGGACTTCATGATCGGCAAGGGTTTCACCTACTGCATCCCGCCCTTTATGATCCACGGCAACGTGGTGGAGGGCGTCATGAGCCAGACGGACATGGACGCCATGATGTACAAGATCGAGGGCGAGGACCTCTATCTGATCGGCACCTCCGAGCACTCTATGATCGGCCGGTTCATCGACCAGATCCTGCCGGAGGAAAACCTCCCCCAGACGCTGACCTCCTACTCCCCCTGTTTCCGCAAGGAAAAGGGCGCCCACGGCATCGAGGAGCGGGGCGTCTACCGGATTCACCAGTTTGAAAAGCAGGAGATGATTGTGGTCTGCCGGCCGGAGGAGAGCAAGGACTGGTATGAGAAGCTCTGGCAGTATTCCGTGGAGCTGTTCCGTTCCCTGGACATCCCCGTGCGGCAGCTGGAGTGCTGCTCCGGTGATCTGGCGGATCTGAAGGTCAAGTCCTGCGACATCGAAGCCTGGAGCCCCCGGCAGCAGAAGTACTTTGAGGTCTGCTCCTGCTCCAACCTGGGAGACGCCCAGGCCCGGAGGCTGAAGATCCGCTACCGGGACGAGAACGGAAAGATCCAGCTCTGCCACACCCTGAACAACACCTGCGTGGCGCCGCCCCGGATGCTCATCGCCTTCCTGGAGAACAACCTCCAGGCCGACGGCAGCGTGAAGATCCCCGAGGTCCTGCGGCCCTACATGGGCGGGAAGGAATTCCTGGAGAAGGTCTAATTTCGCATATTGGAATTTGTCGAGTTCTTTCCGGGAAGTTCCGGCCGCTGCTGGTCTGTGTGCCGTTTCATTCCCACGCTCGGGGCGTCTAAAAATGGGAGAATAAGGCAGACAAGCTCCAATCTACAACTTTCCAACCCCGTTGTTTTTGTTTTCCTAAGTCCGGAAAACTGAACGATAAATATTCTGAGGAGGTCATTTCAATGGAAGAGAAAAAAGGTTTGATTGCAGAATTTAAAGAATTCATCATGCGCGGCAATGTGCTGGATATGGCCATCGGCGTGATCATTGCCACCGCCTTCGGCGCAATCACCACATCCCTGATCAACAACATCATCATGCCTCTGATCGGCCTGATCTTCGGCGGCATCGACCTGAGCAAGTGGGACATCCTGCTGAGCCCCGAGGTGGTGGACGAAGCGGGCGAGGTCGTCAAAGAGGCATCCTATCTGGGCATCGGCACCTTCATCACCGCCGTCATCAACTTCATCCTCATTGCGCTGGTGGTCTTCGCCATCGTCAAGGCCATGAACAAGGTCAACGAGATGAAGAAGAAGGACGAGGAAGCAGAGGAAGAGGCTCCCGCCGAGCCCTCCGCCGAGGAAGTTCTCCTCACCGAGATCCGCGATCTGCTGAAGGATAAGAAGTAATCGATTTCCCGAAAGGGGCACTGTATGGACATCAAATTCCCGGAACGGGAAAACCCATTCCCCAAGACTATGATCCAGGCGGTCCTGAGCTGTCTGGCGGCCCTGGCCGTCGGTCTGTTCCTGGGCAACGCCCTGGGGGCGTTTTTCGGTACGGACGAGTCGGTGATCCACACCTCGACCTATACCGACCGCATGTCGGCCATCCGCACGGTGTTCACCGACGGAGACCAGCTGGATTCCTATGCCCGGACGGCCCTGGCCATGGCGGATATGGACGGCCTGCGCCTCTATACCAGCCGGAACAGGGATCACGTGAAGGCCCTGTGGCAGGAGGACCGGACAGACGCATTTTCGCTCTTTGACGACGAGATCCGCCGGTCCCTGCTGGAGCTGATGAACACCGAGGACGCCCTCTACGGTCTGGAGACCGCCGGAGGCAGTCCCATCACGGACGTATGGCTCCGAAACATCGCGGTGGAGGATGGCGTTGTATACTATTACCTCTACTACGATGAGGCGGGCTTTGCGGGTCTGGCCTTCGACTCCACCCACGAGACGCTTTACGGTACGGACAACGCCATGCCCCTGACCAAGACCAGCGCGGACGGGGATTTCGAGTGGTTCATCATCTACGACATGGGGGAATGACCGTGGGCGACAATCTGATTCTGACCGGCATGCCCGGCGCGGGAAAAAGCACCGTTGGCGTGATCCTGGCCAAAACGCTGGGCATGGACTTTCTGGACACCGATCTTCTGATCTGCCGGCGGCGGAACGCCACGCTTCAGAGTATTCTCGACCGGGAGGGCCTTTCGTCCTTTCTGGATCTGGAGGAGGATGTAATCCGTTCTCTCCGGCCGGAGCGGACGGTGATCGCCACCGGAGGCTCGGTCCCCCTGCGGGACGGCGCCATGGAACACCTGAAAACTCTCGGAACCGTGGTCTATCTGGAGGTTCCGCTGGAGGAGCTTGAGCGGCGGCTGTCCAACATCCATACCCGGGGCATTGCCTTCGGGCCGGGGGAGACGCTGGAGACCCTGTATGCCCATCGTACCCCGATCTATCAGCGCTGGGCGGACATCACCGTCCATGCAGACCCCGGCAGCGATCTGGAACAAACTGTGGAACAGATCGCCGCATCCCTGAATTGACACACGGAAACGGCCGGTCCCTTGCGGATTGGCCGTTTTTCCGGGCAAAGGAGGCCCTTTATGCTGACGCTGATCACCCTGGGAAAGCTCAAGGAGAAGTTCTATCTCTCCGCGGCGGAGGAATATGAGAAACGGCTCAAGTCGTACGGCGGGATCCGGCTGATCGAGCTGCCGGAGGTCCGTCTGCCGGAGGATCCCTCCCCGGCCCAGATCCGGCAGGCACTGGAGCGGGAGGCTGAGTCCGTCCGGCAGAAGCTGCCGAAAAACTGCTGGCTGTGCATCCTGACGCCGGAGGGGAAGCTGCTCTCCTCCGAAGCGCTGGCCAAAACGCTGCAGACCGTCCGAAATCAGGGCAGGTCCGAGCTGGTGTTCCTCATCGGGTCCTCCTTCGGGCTGGATGGGGACCTGAAGAAGCAGGGAGACCTCCTGCTCTCCATGAGTCCCATGACCTTCCCCCACCATCTGGCCCGGATCATGGTGCTGGAGCAGATCTACCGGGCGGAGAGCATTCTTGCCGGCAGCCGCTACCATAAATAGCGTCTTTTTCCCTTCTTTTTGCACATTTCCTCTTGCAATGCACCCCGGAGGTAGGTATAATTTAAAAGATTAAAAAAGAGGAGGAATTCCAAATATGAATCAGGAAGCGATCCGTGACGCCCGATCCCTTGGCGCGCCTAAAATGCTGCTGCTCGGCCTGCAGCATATGTTCGCCATGTTCGGCGCAACCGTCCTGGTGCCGGTCCTCACCGGCCTGTCCGTTTCCACCACGCTGATGTTCGCGGGCCTTGGCACCCTGCTGTTTCATCTGATCACCAAGCGCAAGGTTCCCGCCTTCCTGGGCAGCTCCTTCGCGTTCCTGGGCGGTTACGCCGCCATCGCCCCCATGCTTGCCGACGAGGCCGGCAACTTCACGCTCCCCAATCTGGAGATGCTGCCCTACGCTTCCTTTGGCGTGGCCTGCGCGGGCCTGCTGTATCTGGTGCTCGCCCTGCTGTTCAAGGTCTTCGGGCCCCAGAAGGTCATGCGCTACTTCCCGCCCATTGTCACCGGCCCCATCATCATCGCCATCGGCCTGACTCTCTCCCAGAGTGCCATCGCCAACTGCTCCGCCAACTGGCTGGTTGCCGTGGTGGCCATCGCAGTGGTGATCTGCTTCAACATCTGGGGCAAGGGCATGGCGAAGATCATTCCCATTCTTTTGGGCGTTGTGGTGAGCTATGTGATCTCCATGATCGTGGATGCGCCCACCCGGGAGAACCTGGTCAAGACCGTCTCTGAGGCCGCATGGATCGGCTTCCCGGTAGTCTGGAGCCGCACCGCCTTCTCCATCTTCGGCGAGGGCTTCAACGGCGGCCTGCTGCTCACCAGCATCATCACCATCATGCCCATCGCCCTGGCCACCATGGTCGAGCACATCGGCGACGTGTGCGCCATCTCCTCCACTGTGGGTGAGAACTATGTGGCGGATCCCGGCCTGCACCGGACCCTGACCGGCGACGGTCTCGCCACTGCGCTGGCCGCCCTGTTCGGCGCGCCTGCCAACACCACCTACGGCGAAAACACCGGCGTTCTTGCCCTGACCAAAGTCTATGATCCCCGGGTCATCCGGCTGGCGGCCGCCTTTGCGGTGGTCCTGTCCTTCTGCCCCAAGTTTGCGGCCCTGATCGTGGCCATGCCCACCGCCACCATCGGCGGCGTGAGCCTGGTGCTCTACGGCATGATCTCCGCGGTCGGCGTTCGGAACGTGGTGGAAAACCAGGTGGACTTCACCAAGAGCCGCAACGTCATCATTGCCGCTCTGATCCTGGTGCTGGCCATCGGCATCAAGTACAACGGCGCCGGCACCATCGACATCCCCGTGGGCTCCATCACCATCAGCCTCTCCGGCCTGGCTGTGGCCGCGCTGGTTGGCATCATCCTCAACGCGGTGCTCCCCGGCAAAGACTATGAATTCCAGAAGGACAGCGAAGGCTCTACTGCTGTGAACTTCAAGGTCTGAATCTGCCTGATTGAAAAAAAGACCGTCCGCCAGGACGGTCTTTTTTCTATTATTTTCCTGAAAAAAAGTCAAATTCTCTGTTTATTTTTCCCCCGGGATGAAGTATACTTGATTTATACTTATGGGATTGTGTGGGTTGTATCATGGTTTTTTCCAGCATGCTGTTCGTTTTCTTGTTCTTGACCTTAAACCTTCTGTCGCAGATCTATTTCCAG
Source organism: Oscillospiraceae bacterium (assembly GCA_017469795.1). GTDB lineage: Bacteria > Bacillota > Clostridia > Oscillospirales > Oscillospiraceae > HGM13006. The sequence goes on along the minus strand of JAFUFT010000048.1, from coordinate 6,228 downwards.
GACGTCAAAAAGAAGAACATCGCCATGCTGGTGTTCTCCCTGGTATTCTACAGCTGGTCCGGCCCGCGGTATCTGATCCTGCTGGCCGGCATGACCTTCATCTGCTGGATGGGGGCCCTTCTCATCAGCAGCACACCCATCGGCAAGGTCCAGAAGCGCTTCATGATCCTCACCGTGGCCCTGTGTCTCATTATTCTGGGTGTTTTCAAATACACCGGGTTTTTCCTGACGAATATCCAGGGGATCTTCGGCGTACCCAAGGTCATTCCCCAGATCGTGCTTCCCATCGGTATCTCCTTCTACACCTTCCAGCTGATCTCCTATGTGGTGGACGTGTACCGGGGCGAGGTCAGGCCCCAGCGGAAATACTGGATGCTGCTGCTCTATGCCAGCCTATTCCATCAGTGCATCGCCGGTCCCATCGTCCGGTATCAGGACGTGGCGGAGGACATCCGGAAGCGGAAGGTAAGCCTCAATGAGATCAGCGCCGGCATCAGCCGCTTCACCGTGGGCCTGGCCAAGAAGGCCGTTCTGGCCAACGGATGCGCCGCAGTGGCCGACAGTCTCCTGAGCACCAACGTCACGGAGCTGGCCGCCATGCCCGCGCTGGGCATCTTTTTGGGGGGCGCGGCGTTTACGCTGCAGATCTATCTGGACTTCTCCGCCTACTCCGACATGGCCATCGGCATGGGCCTGATGTGCGGGTTCCACTACAAGGAAAACTTCAACTACCCCTATATCTCCGACTCCATCCGGGAGTTCTGGCGCCGGTGGCACATCTCCCTGAGCACCTTCTTCCGGGACTATGTGTACATCCCCCTGGGCGGCAACCGCTGCGACCGGAACCGGCAGATCTTTAACCTGTTCGTGGTCTGGGGCCTGACGGGCCTCTGGCACGGTGCCAGCTGGAACTTCGTGATCTGGGGCCTGTATTTCGGCGTGCTTCTGTGCCTGGAGCGGTATGTGCTCACGGACACGCTGCCGAAGATCCCGCGGCCGGTGCGGCACGTGGTCGTGATGCTGCTGGTGATCCTCAGCTGGCTGATCTTCAAGTTCACCGACCTTTCCTTGCTGGGCACCGCCCTCAAGGGCCTCTTCGGACTCAACGGCAACGGCTTTACCGGCGTCAATGTGGCGCTTGCTTTCAAGAATAACGTCTATTTCCTGATCTTCTGCGTCATCGCCGTGACGCCCCTGGGCAAGTATCTCCGGCTGATGCTGAAGAATCTCTCCAAGGGCAGCGTTCCTCTCTACTGGATCAACGCCGCCTGGGAAGTGGTGCATCCGATCCTCTTCGTGATCCTGTCCGCCATGGCGCTGGCCGGCGACAGCTACAACCCCTTCCTGTACTTCCAGTTCTGATGCGAGGTGTCCGGCGTTGAAAAAACTCAAACGATACAACAACATGATCCGGGGCATCAAGATCGTCACCTTCGGCGGCCTTCTGGTGCTGATGGGCTTCATCGGCCTTTTGTGGTTCGCCCGGCCCAAGACCTCCGTGGTGGAAAAGCGCAACCTGACCCAGTTCCCCACCTTGACCTGGAGCTCCTTCTGGGACGGCAGCTTCTTCAAGGGCGTGGACACCTGGTACGCCGATACCTATCCCATCCGGGATCTTCTGATCTCCGGGAACCAGTCCCTCCAGGAGCGCTACGGCATCAAGAGCGACCAGATCGTGGGCAACGCGGCCATGGTGGCCGATGAGATCCCCGACGTGGACGCGACGCCCCGCCCCTCGCCCGCTCTGACGCCTACCCCCATGCCCAGCCCCTCCCCCTCGGAGGAACCTCTGGAGGACGGCACCGTCTCCGCCTTTGGCGAGATGCAGGGCAACATCTACATCACAAATAACTGCGGCTACGGCCTTTACTACTTTGGCCAGGACGGGGCGGACACCTTCGCCAACACCATGAACCAGTTCTACACCAATGTCAAGGACAAGGTCAACGTCTATGTGATGATCATTCCCATCAGCTCCGGCATCATGCTCGACGAGGCGGTGCTGGACGACATGGGCTGCAGCGATCAGGATAAGGCCATTCAATATCTCTATGGACAGATGAACCCCGGGATTCATACGGTCTCCATCTATGACAACCTGAAAAAGCACAATGCTGAGTACATCTACTTCCACACCGATCACCACTGGACTGCGCTGGGGGCCTACTACGCCTACCAGATGTACTGCGAAGAGAAGGGCTGGGAGCCCCACAAGGTGGAGGACTACGAAACCCTGGAGATCGAGGACTTCATGGGCACCTTCTATTCCAGCAGCAACCAGTCCTATGAGCTGGCGGAAAACCCGGACACGGTTATCGGCTACATCCCCAAGGGCACCAACGACATGGAGATGGTGCTGGACGACGGCATCACCTATAACTGGTGGATCGTCAACGACGTGTCCAACTATCCCAACTCGGAATTCTACGCCATGTTCTCCGGCGGCGACAACTCCTTCAGCTACGCCCACAACGAGACCATCCATGACGGCTCTTCCGTGGTGGTCATCAAGGACTCCTTCGGAAACGCCTTCATTCCGTGGCTGGTGGATCACTACGAGCATATCTACTGGATCGACGTAAGATACACCGACAACACCATCTCCGAGATGGTGGAGGACTACGGCATTCAGGATGTTCTCGTCTGCCTGAACATCTACAACGGCACCACCGCCGGCGTTACAGACCTTCTGGCTGGAATCGGACAATGACGTTTCTGCTCCCGGGACTCAGTTCCCGGGAGCTTTTTCTTTCCCCGAACAGCAGCCGCCGCAGGCCCCGGGAAAGGAACATCCCGCCCAGGGCCACCGGGTTCCACAGCAGCAGGTATGGCAGACAGATCTGCCCCAGCAGGTTGCAGGGCATGCCGCTGTAGTCCCACACATCCATTCCCAGGCCCAGATTCACCACCAGGCCGGTCAGCAGCTCCAGCCCCGTCACCAGACCCGCACCCGCCATCATTTTCACCGCCAGCGGCAATTTCAGCCGTTCTACGTTTCCCAGCAGCAGGAAGCAGACGCCTCCCACCACAAACATGCTGCCGTGGCTCCATCCCCGCCAGAGCAGCTCCAGCGCCACATAGCTCATGCCGCCGAGATACCACAGCACCGCGCATTTCCAGATTTTCATAAAATCACCGGGAATATCATACCCGCCTGTTTCCAAAAATATAAAGAAAAAACAAAATCCGAAAAAATCATGTTGACAAAACCGGAATTGGACGGTATAATCACTATTGCCCTTTTGAGGGATTGTATGGCGGCATAGCTCAGCTGGCTAGAGCATTCGGTTCATACCCGGAGTGTCACTGGTTCAAATCCAGTTGCCGCTACCACAAAGGCGGATCCAATCCGCCTTTTTCTTTCATCTGACGCGGTACTCTCCGCGTCAGCGTCCGGCCCCGTGGTCAAGAGGTTAAGACACGGCCCTTTCACGGCTGTAACACGAGTTCGATTCTCGTCGGGGTCACCAAAAATCCTTCATGCGTCAGCATGGAGGATTTTTACCTATTCACTATTCACTATTCTCTTTTCTCCCTCCTCTGTACAAAGGATTTTTGGAAGTAAAAAGTATTAGTGAAAAGTGAAGAAGTTCTGCCATTGGAGGATCCATATATGCCAAGTCCTCTAGTCACAAAATCGAAAGCATTTGCATTGGAAATCATAAAAGCTTGCGAAAGCATCAAGGGACATAGCGTATTGACGAACCAAATGCTTCGTTCCGGAACCAGCATCGGCGCCAACATCAGAGAAGCTTTTTATGCCCACAGCCGTCCTGATTTCATTTCCAAACTGCAAATTGCCCTGAAGGAATGCGCTGAAACAGAGTATTGGCTGGAACTGCTCAATGAAAGCGGGTATTATAAAGACTCTGTGCTTCTGTCCCAATGCGAGGAATTAAAACGGATGCTCATTGCTTCCGTGAAAACCGCAAAGGAGAACAAACCATGACCCTCTATCCCATTACCGCAGAAGATCACAATTTGATCCAAACAGCTCTTGAAACTCTGGCGCGGAATTTTGACGAAGGAATATACAACCATACAGTTGGCGCAGCGATCCGCTGTAAAGACGGTACTGTGTACTCTGGAGTAAACTGCGACGGAAATCACGGTTCCTGTGCAGAATACATCACCATGGGCATCGCCATTTCCGCCGGGGCAAGGAAATTTGATACCATCGTAGCTGTGCACGAGAAAATGCCGAACGGCGTGATTTCTCCCTGTGGAAACTGCCGGCAGATGCTGATCGAGTATTGTCCGGACATTAAAGTGATATTGAACGATGAAAATCATAATCTGATCAAAGTCGGCATTCAGGATTTGCTTCCATTTGCATGGAAGCCTGTGATCGTCGTATAAAGGAGTTCCCTATGATCAACTACCACCTTCAGGTTCCACATTAGTCTCCAGACCCTATTCACGTTTCACTCTTAACTTTTTACTGACTATGGAGGAACCATTATGACTATGCAAGAAGAGATCCGGCGGCGGCGTACCTTTGCCATCATCTCCCACCCCGACGCCGGCAAGACCACCCTGACCGAGAAGTTCCTGCTCTACGGCGGCGCCATCGCCCAGGCAGGCGTGGTCAAGGGCAAGAAAAACAGCCGGGCCGCCGTGTCCGACTGGATGGAAATTGAAAAGCAGCGCGGCATCTCCGTGACCTCCTCGGTGCTGCAGTTCTCCTACAACGGCTACTGCATCAACATCCTGGACACCCCCGGCCACCAGGACTTCTCCGAGGACACCTACCGGACCCTGATGGCCGCGGATTCCGCCGTCATGGTAATCGACGGCAGCAAGGGCGTGGAAGCCCAGACCAGAAAACTCTTCAAGGTCTGCACTCTGCGCCACATCCCCATCTTCACCTTCATCAACAAGATGGACCGGGACGCCCGGGATCCCTTTGAGCTGTGTGAGCAGATTGAGGAGGAGTTGGGCATCGAGACCTGCCCCATCAACTGGCCCATCGGCTCCGGCAAGGAGTTTCAGGGCGTCTACGACCGGCCCAGCAGCCAGATCCTGTTTTTCTCCGACACCTCCTTCAAATCCAGAAGTGGCTCGGAGCAGGTGGATCTGGAGGATCCCCATGTGGGCGAGTTGATCGGCGAGAAAAAGTGGCAGCAGCTCCAGGAGGAAGTGGATCTTCTGGGAGCGGGGGCGGAATTCGATCTGGAGAAGGTCCGGGCGGGAAAGCAGAGTCCCGTATTCTTCGGCTCGGCCCTGACCACCTTCGGCGTGGAGCCTTTCCTGAATGAATTTCTGAACATGACCACCTCTCCCCTGCCCAGGACTGCCGGAGACGAGACCATCGATCCCTTCTCTCCGGACTTTTCCGCCTTTGTCTTCAAGATCCAGGCCAACATGAACAAGGCCCACCGGGACCGGATTGCCTTTATGCGCATTACCTCCGGCAAGTTCACCCGGGACATGGAGGTCTACCACGTCCAGGGCGGCAAAAAGCAGCGCCTTTCCCAGCCCCAGTCCCTGATGGCCCAGGACCGGGAGATCGTGGAGGAGGCCTACGCCGGGGACATCATCGGCGTATTCGACCCGGGCATCTATTCCATCGGCGATACCCTGACGGTGCCGGGAAAGAAATTCCGGTTCGAGGGCATCCCCACCTTTGCCCCGGAGCATTTCACTCGGGTCAGCCCCAGGGACACCATGAAGCGCAAGCAGTTCATCAAAGGAACCGAACAGATCGCCCAGGAGGGCGCCATTCAGATCTTCAAGGTGCCGAACACCGGCATGGAGGAGGTCATCGTGGGCGTGGTCGGCACGCTGCAGTTCGACGTATTCCAGTACCGGATGAAGAACGAGTACGGCGTGGATCTGCGGATGGAGAATCTGCCCTATGAGCATCTGCGGTTCATCACCTCCTGCCCAGTGGAGCCCAAGGCGCTGAACCTCAGCTCAGACGCGGAGCTGCTGGAGGATTACAAGGGACACAACCTGCTGGTGTTCTCCAGCTATTGGTCTATCGATTTCAACCTGAAAAAGAATCCCGGCCTGGTGCTCAGCGAAACACTCAGCGCGGAAGCGTAAATTGGAGTTTGTAGTGCTCTTTAGATGTCTCCGACGGCTCCATTTCTTGGCCGGCAAGAAATGGAGGAAAGAACCGGACAAAGGGGGTTCCCCCTTTGCGATTCTCCCACGCCAGGGGTAAACAGTGCAAGATTGAGCGCTCGACTGGGAATGCAGTGTGCGGACGGCTCGCTACCGGCT
>JAFUFT010000005.1 GCA_017469795.1 Oscillospiraceae bacterium | reverse complement strand
CCCCGGCGCCGGGGACAAACTGCGCGGGCTCGAGCACTCGACTGGCAGCGTGCCTGCGGACGGCTCGCTACCGGCTCGCTCGCCGCCGCTACCGATCTGTACGCCGTTTCGTTTCCACGCTCAGGGATGCATCCCAAGGCGCGACGGCAGGCACTCCTTGTCGGTCCTACCCGAAACGAGGTGGAGGCCAACCTACAGCCGCTCACGGAGTCAAGCGGCGACCACAGATTATCTTCCGAGCGCCCGACGGCGTAACGAGTCATGTCACGCGGACGGGATTCCAAAGGGCAAGGCCCTTTGGCTGCTCTTGCCTACTTCTGGCAGGGCAGAAGTAGGCCCCCGGAGGGAATAAAAAAGCTTTACAAACTCCGATCTGCCGTTCCGGTGCAAAAAACAAAACACCCCCGCCCGACATGGGACGAGAGCATACTGCTTCGTGGTGCCACCCAATTTCGGCGATCGCTCGCCCTTTTGCCCCGTGTGGTGGGGTTCCCTGCGATTTCGGCGGAAATGCCTTATACGCCCGCTCCGGCGCTGTCCTTCCCGGGGCCTTCTGCGCGGGCTTTCAGCCGACGGCCCGCTCTCTGAAGCAGAGGAAATCCCGGTACTGCTGCGCCATCTCTGCGTTGTCCTTATTCTACAACGATTTTCCGTACTTGTCAATTTTTCCTGCATAAATTTCCCGGAGCCCGAATATGCTCTTATGAGACTGATACGGGGAGCGTGGGAGAGATGACAATCAAGGAGGATGCTGCGCTGGCGGTGAATCACGCACTGAGCCTGGAGGGACGGCGAAAGCTGTCCGTGTCGGGAGTCGTGGACGTGGTGAGCTTTGACGAGGGGGCGGCGGCGCTGGAGACCAGCCAGGGCACGCTGATCCTCCGGGGCAGGGAGCTGCATGTGGAGCAGCTGGACCTGGAGGCGGGACGGATCCGGATCTCCGGGGATGTGGACAGCCTGGTCTACGAGGAGAACCGCCAGACCCGGGAGAGCTTCCTGGCCCGGCTGTTCCGATGATGGTGGATCCGGGCCGCCAGGGGATGGAGTTTCTCTGGGCGGCGCTGCTGGGGATCGGGCTGGGCTTCCTCTATGATCTGGGCCGGGGCGTCCGCCGGGAAAAGCCCCGGCTGACTGTTCCGGTGGACATGCTGTTCTCACTGGCGTTCCTTCTGAGCATGTGCCTGACCGCGGTCTACACCCGGGGCCTGCGGCTCTATCAATGCCTGGGCGTGTTCCTTGGCGCGGGGGCATATTTTGTGACGGTTAGCCCTCCGATCCTGCGGCAGTGGCGGCGTTTTCTGCGGGGGATCGGCAGAGGATGCGGGATAATCCGGCGAACGGTGAAAAAAAGTGTGGTTTTTTTGCGAAAACTTGCAAAAAAACTCTTTCCATCTTCGTGGAAATGGGGTACAATAAAAAACGTGCTTTGGGCAGAAAAATCCCGCAGGATCAAGGAGATGCGGCGATGACGCGGGGAGCCGGGCGGCTCCTGGCGGCGGTGCTCGGGATCTATCTGGCGCTGAGCCTCGGCCGTACGGCCGGGGAACTGATGATTCAGACAAGGCAGGCGGAGTCCATGAGGGCCGGCCTTGCCCGGGTCACCGGCCAGATTTCGGCTCTGGAGAACGTGCGCAACATGACGGATGAAGACGTCCGGCAGTGGGCACGGAGCCGGGGAATGGTCGCGCCGGAGGACATCGTCTTTTTCGACGGGGGCCGTGAGCACGCCGGAGACGCGGAACTGTCTCAAAAATAAAGGAGGATAAAACCTTAGTATGGAGCTTGCAGTCGGAGCAATCGTAGAAGGAAAGGTAACAGGCATCACCAAGTTCGGCGCCTTTGTGGCGCTGGAGGGCGGAAAAACCGGGATGGTACATATTTCGGAGATCGCGCATGCCTACGTCAGCGATATCAATGAATACCTTGCCGTGGGCCAGGAGGTCAAGGTCAAGGTCATTGCCATCGACCCGGCCGGAAAGATCAATCTTTCCATCAAGAAAACCACAGAAGCGCCCGCCAGAGCGGCCCGGCAGGACAGCAGAGGCGACCGCCCCCGGCAGGACCGGAACAATACCGGCGCCAGAGACAGCGCCCAGCGGCGCAGCGGCGGCTACGATGCCCGCCGGCAGACCACAGCCCGCAGCGCCTCTCCCAAAGAGCCGCAGTCCTTTGACGATATGCTCAAACAGTTCATGGCTGATTCGGACAGCAAGATCTCGTCCATCAAGGCATATTCCGATCACCGCACCAAAAGCAAGCGGCGTCAGTAATTCAACACAACCGATCAAAGGCTCGCCTTGCGGGCCTTTGGTTTTCCTCGGAGGGGATACCATGAAGCGGCTCACCGGCCTCGTTTCCTTTTTTTGCATATTGGGGCTGCTGAGCGGATGCGGTCTGGCCAGCCAGCTGCTGGAGCTGCCGGAGCGGGATTCTGCCCTCTATGGGGCGGAGCCGGGCGGTCAGGAGACGGTGGAGTTTCACGCGGCCCTCTACTCCGACGGCGTCCCTGCGATCCTTTGGGGCCGGGATCAGCTCTCCGTCCATGCCCAGGCTGCCTACGACAAGATCGAGCGGGCAGCCGCGTCCAGACAGGAGACCCCGGTCACGGTGGACGTGGAGGAGGATGAGATCCAGCTGATCCTCACAGCCATCCGGATCGACCATCCGGAATATTTCTGGTTTGACGGCAAGGCGTCCTTTTTGACCACCTCCGTGGCGGGGGTGGCGATCAAGACCGAATGCACCCTGTCCTATACCATGGATCTGTCGGAGATCCAGGAGGCCCATCAGAACATCCGGCAGTATGCGGCGGCCTGCCTGTCCCGGCTTTCCCAGGACGGCGCGCAGACGGACTATGAAAAGATCATGGGCGTGTACCGGTACCTGATCGAGACCACCGACTATGTACGCTCGGAGGAGGACCAGAGCATCGTCAGCGCTATGGTCAGCCATCGGGCCACCTGCGCGGGCTACGCCCGGTCCTTCCAGTATCTGATGAGCGAGCTGGGGATCCCCTGCACGCTGGTGCTGGGCGAGGGCCTGGACGGAGAGGCCCACGGGTGGAACGTGGTCCGCTGCGGCGGGGACTGGTACCAGATGGACGTGACCTGGGGCGACCCGGTGGATCCGGACGGGACTCCGGGCAGCAGCATCCAGTACACCTACTGCATGATCACCGACGAAGAGATCCGCCGGGACCATGTATTCGCCGACGACATCCGGATGCCGGAATGCACCGCCACAGCCTATAACTACTATGTGCAGACCGGACGGCAGATGGAATCCTGGGATCCGGAAAGCTACGCCGAAAAAATGACAGAAGCAGCCGGTTTGGGAGAGAACTGGTTCTCCGTCCGATTTACGGATCCGGAGAGCTATCAGGACGCCGTGTGGGACCTGTTCACGGAGGAAGGGATCTGGAACGCCCTGCGGAGCAGCGGCGTCTCCGACAGCCAGACCCATGTGATCTATTCCCAGAACGACCTGTTTTATGAAATATCCGTCCGGCTGGACGGGGAAGACGAAGGAGACTGACCGTGATCGAGACCATTGTGATCCTGCTGCTGGTGGGACTGGACCAGCTTGTAAAATATCTGGTCCGGGTGAACATTCCCCTGGGCGGACAGGTGCCCATGATCCCCCATGTGCTGGGTCTGGCCCACATCCACAATACCGGGGCGGCCTTTTCCATGCTCTCCGGGGCCCGGTGGTTCTTTGTGGTGCTGACGGTGGCCTTTGTGGTCTTTGCCATGTGGGTGCTGCTGGCGCGAAAGATCACCCACCCCTTTGGCCGCTGGACGCTGGCGCTGATCGTGGCCGGGGCCGTCGGGAACCTCATCGACCGGGCGCTGAACGGATACGTGGTGGATATGTTTGAGGTGCTGTTCATGAACTTCGCCATCTTCAATGTGGCGGATATCTTCGTGGTGGTGGGCGGCATCGGGTTCTGCGTGTACTTCGGGTTCCTGCACGACAAACTCAAGGACAAAGAGAAACTGGAGGAAAACCATGACGATCCTCTGTGAGACCGAAGGCGTCCGGCTGGACGCCTTTTTGGCAGCCCGGGATCTGGGACTGAGCCGCTCCGCCCTGCAGAAGCTGCTGGAGGACGGTGCGGTCCGGATCGGCGGGAAGGCCGCAAAAAAGAACTACAGGACCCGGGCCGGGGATGTAATCGAGATCGAGATCCCGGAGCCGGAGCCGCCGGAGATCCTGCCGGAGGACATCCCCCTGGACATCCGGTATGAGGACGGGGACGTGATCATACTGAACAAGCCCAAGGGCCTGGTGGTCCATCCCGCGCCGGGCCACTGGAGCGGGACTTTGGTCAACGGCCTCATGTACCACTGCCGGGACAGCCTCTCGGGGATCAACGGGGTCCTGCGGCCGGGGATCGTCCACCGGATCGACATGGACACCAGCGGGCTGCTGATCGTGGCGAAGAATGACTTTGCCCACCAGGCTCTGGCAGAGCAGCTCAAGGATCATACCCTCTCCCGGGTCTACGAGGCCGTCTGCGTGGGGAACATCCGGGCGGACGCCGGCACCATCGACGCCCCCATCGGCCGCCATCCCGTGGATCGGAAGAAGATGGCTGTCACGGAAAAAAACAGCCGGCCTGCCGTGACCCATTTTGAGGTGATCGGCCGGTATCCGGGCTATACCCATCTCCGGCTCAGGCTGGAGACCGGCAGGACCCATCAGATCCGGGTGCATCTGGCCTGGCAGAACCATCCGATCCTGGGGGACGCGGTCTACGGCCGGGGGAAGGAGCTGGGCCTGGGGTCCCAGTGCCTGCACGCCAGGGAGCTGACGTTCCTCCATCCCCGCACCGGGGAGCCGGTGACGGTCTCATGCGAATTGCCTGAATATTTTACGGAAATTCTTCGGAAACTTGGCGCTCCTGCAGGTTGACAGGGGCGCCGTTCTTCGATACAATGAACACAGCCGCAAAGTGAATAATGATGTCTTCGGGGTGCCTATGGCTGAGATCGCGCGATTTGCGCGGAACCCGTGAACCTGATACGGATCATACCGGCGGAGGGAAAGACTGCTTCTCAAAATAGAGGCCGCATTGCTTCCGTGTTTGCAATGCGGCAATACTTTTTGAGGAGGTTTTTTTATGAACAAACGCACACCGCTGCGGGCGCTGACAGAAGGTGCAGTTATGGTGGCCATCGCTCAGGTCCTCAGTCTGATCAAGCTCTGGGAGATGCCCTGGGGTGGCTCCGTGGTGCTGGCCATGGTACCCATCATCCTGTACGCGGTCCGATGGGGACTGGGGAAGGGGCTGCTGGCGGCCTTCGCCTTCGGCGTACTCCAGTTTGCCTTTGACGGCGGCTTCGCCATCGGCTGGCAGTCCATTCTGGGGGACTATCTGGTCGCCTTTACGGCGCTGGGACTGGCGGGGCTTGTCAGCGGGAAAAAGGGCGGGATCTTTACCGGTACCCTCATCGGCGGCTTCGCCCGGTTCCTGGTGCACTATGTGGTGGGTGCCACGGTCTGGGCCGAGTATATGCCGGAGGAGTTTTTCGGTATGACCATGCATTCTCCCTGGTTTTATTCCCTGCTGTACAACCTGGCCTATATGCTGCCGAATATCGTGATCACACTGGTGGTCTTCGCTCTGCTTTGGAAGCCCATGGGCAAGTACCTCCGGGGAGAGGATCTGAAATAAAAACAAAGACCGGGAGAGGCAATTCCTCTCCCGGTGGAACCAATAAAACATTGACGATATGAAATCACCATTAACCTGTTTGTTATCAAAGGGTTTGCACATATCCTGGATTTTAGAATTCTCCATGATATGAAAACAATCAAGGATATATTATTCTTGGTTTTTATCCATCCCTTCTGTCATCTCGTATATCATCGTTTTTTCCTAAAAACAAAAATCAAGGATATTCACAGGAATGAAAAGCATCTTCTGTCGAACAGAGAGAATAGAGGGAAACACCATCATACATCAACGCCCAAAAGGATTGCTCTGCATCAAAGGTCCCTTTGGGCATTTTTTGTTGCTATTGGATTTCCTGTTCCAGAGCATCGAACTCCGGCGTGGAGAAGAACTCTCCCAGGGTGATCTCCAGACCATCGCACAGTTTCTTGATGGTGACCGTGCCGGGATTCTGGCTCTCCCCATTCAGGATGCTCTTGATCGTTGCCTGCGGGACAGCAGATATCGTACTGAGCTTGTTTGGCGTAATGCCTCGTTCTTTGCAGAGCTGTATGATTCGTCTGGCAATTGCCTCCTGTGTGTTCATGACAGCCCGCCTCCAAGTGTAATCTCACTTGGATGATAGCCTATTTTCAGAATTGATATTAGTGATACTTCACTAATTGAAATCTTTGTGCTATGATTTCTGCATAGAAGTAGCTTTCATCAGAAAATAGGAGGTCAAAATGCAAACACAAGAGCTGGCGGCGTTTGTTCGAAGGCCCAGAAGAATCGAAGAGCTCCATGGGCTCCATTTGGTGGCAAACGAACACCCCTTTGCAATTATCAAGACAGTGGAACTTGAAAAAATCGACTATCAGAACTTTGCCACGGACCTGCTGGCTGACAGGCAGTACCTGGAGGATTACGCCGAGTTGTGTGGCATAGGAGACGTGTGGCGGAGCATTCTGGTCAGGCAAATTGGACGCCCAGATGGGGTGCTGGTCCTTCCGGCAGAAGACGGCTGCCATATCGAATGGGCGGCCTATTATCAGATTCTGCGAGCTAACTGACTTTCACAGAGATGACTTCCGGGGCAGTTTATCCTGCTCCGGTTGTTAATGCCATGCCACCGCAAGGGTTTTCTCTCTCTGGGTATCATCACCAACAGGTGATATGCCGAGATGGGAGCGTCCTCTTAAACAGGGTCCGTTCCATAGCCGAGGAAGGAAGAATCAGAATGGATAGACTTCGGGCTTCCGCCGCCAAGGTAGTTTAGAAGCTTCACCGAACCCTGGATAAGACGCGTATATGCTTTTATCCTTCAATGCTATCTTCACCGTTTACCCCAGGCTGTAAGAAAAAGGTCTGGTGGAAAAAAGAATTCCATGATCCGATTTCCGAAAAGACCTTCATATTCACCTGGGAAGCAACGGTCAAATCTCGGGTCGAAGGGGCGGGATGCCCATATCTTGCCCCCAACCCCAGGGTGTTCCCAGGGTTCAATGATCTTGCCACAACACATCCTGAGTTGGCTGCCCAATGGCACCCCACGGCGAACGGGGATTTGCACCCGGAGGATGTTACAGCAGGGAGTACGCGAAAAGTGATTTGGCTGTTGCATTATGTGGATCCTGATACCGGAAAAGCGTATGACTTTGAGTGGGAAGCATCGATCAACAACCGATCCAATGGGGCAGGATGTCCATATCTGGTTGGACAAGCAGTCTGGCCCGGATACAACGACCTTGCCACTACAAATCCTGACCTCGCAGCGCAATGGCATCCTTTCCGAAACAAGGATCTGAAACCGACGCAAGTATCTGCAAACAGCCATGGCAAGGTGTGGTGGCAGTATCCGTACGATGACCCGATTACAGGCAGGCATTTTGATTTTGCTTGGGAAGCCGCTATCTACAGCCGTGTTGCAGGTAAGGATTGTCCTTATCTGGCAGGGAAGAAGATTTGGCTTGGGTTTAATGATTTGTCCACGACACATCCCACACTGGCAGCCCAGTGGCATCCTTCATTGAACGGCAAACTACGTCCGGAAGAAGTAACAGCGCAAAGTCACAAGTGTGTCTGGTGGTTGTTCCCATACAATGACCCGAAATCAGGGAATCACTATGATTTTGCGTGGGACGCAACAATTTATAACAGGGTAAACGGTGAGGGCTGTCCGTTTTTGACTGGCAACGCTGTGTGGGTGGGATATAACGATTTGAAGACAGTTCGCCCAGATTTGGCTCTGCAGTGGCATCCCACCAGGAACAAAGACCTCTGTCCGGAAGACGTGACCGCTGGCGGAAAGAGCAAGGTGTGGTGGCTTCTGCCGTACGACGATCCGACTACGGGAAAGCATTATGATTTTGAATGGCAGGCATCCGTGCAGGACCGAGTCAAAGGGAAAGGCTGCCCGTTCTTGTCCGTTGCACCAGCAGTGTGGACGGGATTCAATGATCTCGCAACAACGCATCCAGCTTTGGCTGCCGAATGGCATCCTGTAAAGAACAACGGATTAACACCGGAGATAGTAACAGCCGGCAGCACAAAGTCTGTCTGGTGGCAGATACATTTTGAGGATCCTCACACGGGCAGAAGGTTCAACTTCGAATGGAAGGCAACCGTAAATAGCAGGTCGAGTGGCAATGGTTGTCCATATCTGAATGGCACAGCGGTATGGACAGGATTCAACGATCTGCTCAACTGTTATCCCATGGTTGCATCCGAATGGCATCCAACCAAGAATCGGCGGAAAACGCCGGACAGTGTGTATAAGCACTCCACAAAAAAGGTCTGGTGGAAATGCTCCCACTGTGGTCACGAATGGTATGCGCCGGTCAGAAGCCGCACTTACGAGGAGATTGGTTGCCCTGCCTGCAGGGAAAGAGAGAAAAGACTGCTACGTTGAAGGAGTAATTCCAACAGCATAGCAGTCTCTTTTGTTGTTGTTCTACCCCAGAACCTACAAAAAATCAAGGATATCGAAAATGGAGGTTCCGGATTATCTTACAAAAAATCGGCGATAAACAGGGGTTCTGAAATTTTTGGTTCCCAAGTCTTCTTTTCGGTCTTAGATCTGGTTAGCCGCGCCGAAGGCAGTGGTGACGGCGAAGTGGACGTTGCCCACCCGGAAGCAGTCGCCCACCATGTCGGTGCGGTCCGCGGCGCCGTAGAGAGCCGCGCAGCCCTCCGTGTTGGGCCGGGCGCCGGTGCACATGACCACGCAGTCCGCGTCGATGTGCTTTTCCTTGCCCTCAAAGTTGATGTAGGTGACGCCGGTGTCGTCGATCTTCTCGTACTTCTGGATTCCCTTGACCCAGAAGAAGTTCTCCAGACGGAGCCACGCGTCCTCCAGCATGGTCACATAGTGGGCGTGGGGCGCGTCAGAGGCCAGGGTCTTCTGCCGGCAGAGCACGGTGACCTTGTGGCCCTTCTCCGCCAGATCCATGGCGGTCTCCACGCCGGTCTCGCTGCCGCCGATGACGACGATGTTCTCCGGCAGCTCGTCCTCGTGGCCGAATACGTCCATGGTGGTCAGAACCTTCGGGGACTCCGCGCCGGGGATGCCGGCCTTGGTGAATACGGGGCCGATGGCCAGGATCACATGATCGTAGTTCTCCGCCGCCAGCATCTCCTTTGTGGCCTCGGTGTTCAGCCGGATCTCCACGCCCTTCTTGGCACACTGCCGGGCCAGGAAGTCCTTAAAGTCGGCCAGAGGCCATTTGAAGGAGGCAAAGTCCGCGTGGATCAGCTGGCCGCCCAGACGGTCGTTCTTCTCATACAGCGTGACCTTGTGGCCCCGGTCCGCCAGGGTGATAGCGGCGTACATGCCCGCGGGGCCGCCGCCGACCACTGCCACCTTCTTCTCCCGCTCCACGGGAGAGACCATCCGGTCGATCTTGTCCTCCAGACCGATCAGGGGGTTGACCGAGCAGAAGGAGCGGAACTTGTCGGTGTCGTTGGGCACGTGGCACTTATTGCAGCGGACGCAGGGGGTGATGTCCTCGCCCCGGCCCTCGTAGAGCTTCTTGCCGTACTCGCTGTCGCAGATCCAGCTCCGAGCCATGCACACCAGATCCGCCTTGCCGTCCCGAATGATGGACTCGCACAGATCCGCGTCGTGGAGGCCCGCGGTGGCGCCGATGAGCAGCTTGGCGCCCCGGGCGTGGCAGTCCTGAGTGACAGCGGCGGTCACTTCCTCGTTGGGCCACTGGTGGTCCCGGGTGGAGGTGAAGCCGGTGGGGTGCTGAGGATCCTGGACGCCGTTGCGGATGGAGAGAATGTCCACATGTCCCTCCAGCAGCCGGGCCAGCTCAATGGTGTCCCGGATGGTCGCGCCGCCGGGCTCGGTGCCGGAGATCAGCACCTCCAGAGGGAAGTCGCGGCCCAGCGTCTGCTTCATGGCGTCGAAGAACTCGATCAGGAACCGGGCGCGGTTTTCCACGCTGTCCACGCCGTATTCGTCGTGGCGGTGGTTGGTCAGGGGAGACCAGAGCTGCGCGCCGATGTGGCCCCGATAGGCGTTGTGGAAGGAGAACATCTGGAAGCCCAGGGCCTTGAGCTCCAGGGCGCTCTTGATGGTGGTGTCGATGTATTCCTGCATCTGGGCCTTGGTGACGGTATCCGCCAGGGAGGGGCCGGGGTTCAGAATCTGGATGGGAGAAACGACCTTGGCGGGCCGGGTCTCCTCAAAGGGGCCGCCGAACATATCCGGCATGCCGCCGGGCCCTCCGGGGCCGCCCTTGTCACCACCGGGACCACCGGGACCACCGGGACTACCGGGACCACCGGGACCACCGGGGCCGCCCGGACCGCCCGGACCTCCCGGGCCTCCGGGACCCTCGTCCTTCTTATCGCCTTGGGCCATCATCATGGCCTCGGGGCCCATGCCCTGCTCCGGCGTCCGGGTGAAGGAGCCCATGGGGCCGGTGATGGGAATGGAGCCATAGTACCGGATCGCGTCGATCATCTGACATAGATAATTGTGGGTGGAGGTCCGGTCGATGTCCATGATGGAGAAGTGCGCGGGAGTGAAGTCGATGCCGGCTTTCTCCGGGGAACCGTGCTCGAGGTGGTTGATGTACACGCCGGCGGCGCCGTTCCGGGCCCGGTTTGCCATCATAGTGATCCACTTTTCCGTGGGGTAGGGTTCAGTACCCTGAACGAAGTGGGGCGTGGCGGCAGTGGCCTCCATGCGGTTTTTGAACAGCACGTTGCCGACCTGCACCGGAGAGAGCAGATGGGGGTAGCGAATGCTCATGGGAGATCCTCCTTTTAATTAGTTGCAATTCTTAACAGTGCCATTATACCGCAGGATCCGCCGATGTGCAATCATCCACTTGCGTTTCCTGTGACAGAGTGTGTGGTTTTCCGGAAAAAGCGGGACTTGTCGGAGGAAAGGCCCCGTGATATAATACATGGGACCTGACGGGAGGGAACAGAAATGGGGTTTTACCGTTCCATACATGACCGCATATCGGCCCGCCCGGGCCTCTGCCGGGCGCTGGGGATCAGCGTGAAGCTGCTGCCAGGGCTGGTCTACGGGGCGTATTCGCTGATGCTGCTGGATCTGCTGCTGTTCCGCCGGGAGTTTCTGCTCCGGTCGATTCTGGTGCCTGCCGCCGGGCTCCTGATCGCCACCGGCCTGCGGGCATGGATCAACGCGCCCCGGCCCTACGAGGCGTTGGGGATCCCGCCGCTGACGCCCAAGGAGACGAAGGGAAAATCCTTCCCCTCCCGGCATGCCGCCTGCGCCGCGGTGATCGCCGTGACGGCCCTGAAGGTCCTGCCGCCCCTGGGGGCGGTGCTGTGCGGGATCGCGCTGTTGATCGCCCTGACCCGGGTGCTCTCCGGAGTGCATTTCATCCGGGATGTGGTCTGCGGCCTCCTGCTGGGCGGACTCATCGGATGGGTGGGGATGTACGGGGTGCCGTAGAGGAAAGAAAACCCCGGGCTGCTTTCGCAGCCCGGGGTCGTTGTTTGACTTATGATCAGCAGACACCCTGTGCCAGCATGGCCTCGGCCACCTTCAGGAAGCCGGCGATGTTGGCGCCCGCCTGGATGTCGCCAGGCATGCCGTACTTCTCGGCGGCGTCGGCGCAGGCGTTGTAGATGCTCTCCATGATGCCCTGGAGCTTGCCGTCCACCTCTTCGAAGGACCAGCTCAGACGCTCGGAGTTCTGGCTCATCTCCAGACCGGAGGTGGCCACGCCGCCGGCGTTGGAAGCCTTGCCGGGGCTGTAGAGCAGGCCGGCGCCCTTGATGATGGAGATAGCCTCGGGGGTGCAGGGCATGTTGGAGCCCTCGAACACGCCGATGGCGCCGTTGGCCACGATGGCCCGGGCGGACTCAGCGTCGATCTCGTTCTGGGTGGCGCAGGGGAGATAGATGTCAGCGGGGACAGTCCAGATGCCCTTGCAGCCCTCATAATACTTGGCGGTGGGCACATAGTTCACATAGGTGCTGATGCGGTCGCGCTTCTGCTCCTTGATGACCTGCATGACCTTGTAGTCGATGCCGTTCTCGTCGACGATGTAGCCGTTGGAGTCATACATGGCGATGACCTTGCCGCCCAACTGGGTGGCCTTCTGGCAGGCGTAGATGGCCACGTTGCCGGAACCGGAAACAACGACCTTCTTGCCCTCGAAGCTCTGGCCGTTGGCCTTGAGGTAGGCGTTGGTGAAGTAGCACAGACCGTAGCCGGTGGCCTCAGTCCGGGCCAGGGAGCCGCCGTAGGTCAGGCCCTTGCCGGTGAGCACGCCGGTCCACTCGTTCTTCAGGCGCTTGTACTGGCCGAAGAGATAGCCGATTTCCCGGGCGCCCACGCCCTGGTCGCCGGCGGGCACGTCGGTGTCCGCGCCGATGTGGCGGAACAGCTCGGTCATAAAGCTCTGGCAGAACCGCATGACCTCGGCGTCGGACTTGCCCTTGGGGTCGAAGTCGGAGCCGCCCTTGCCGCCGCCCATGGGCAGCGTGGTCAGCGCGTTCTTGAAGATCTGCTCAAAGCCCAGGAACTTGATCATGCCCAGAGTCACGTTGTCACGGAAACGCAGGCCGCCCTTGTAGGGGCCGATGGCGGAGTTGAACTGGACGCGGTAGCCGCGGTTGACCTGGACCTTGCCCTGATCGTCCACCCAGGGCACCCGGAAGATGATGGCCCGCTCGGGCTCCACGATGCGGCCGATGATGTTTTCCTTCTCCAGCCGGGGATCGGACTCCACCACGGGCACCAGAGTCTCCAGCACCTCGTTGACGGCCTCCAGGTACTCATGCTGCTCGGCGTAGCGGGCGGCGAGATCCTCATATACGCTGTTGAGGTACGCATTGTTGATTGCCATAATAAAACACCCTTTCCTGAAATGATGCCGGATCCATACAGAACCGGCCCGCCAGGGCCCGCCTGTATCCATGTATCCAGAAGCCGGAAAAGGCGCTGGCAATCCACACATGCGGCAACCCCGTTGTTGTTGCACCTATAGTACACGATTATACATAAAAATGCAAGAGCTTGATGTAATTTTTTTCAATTTCCATGAAAAAACAGTGAAAAACAGGTCCGAAATGCAATAATTTAGACATCAAGATTCATAAATTGAAATTATTTTTGCAAATTATGCAGGAAAATGACAGCGAGAGTGCACAAAAAAGCCGCAGGCGAACAGGATCGCCTGCGGCTCATATTTTGGGATTAGCGGAGCACGGCGCCCAGCGACTGCTCCAGTTTCTCCAGGATAGCGCCCATGACGGACTCGGAATCCGTCTCGTTCAGGGTCCGGTCATCCGCCCGGAGGACCAGATTGAAGGCCAGGGACTTTTTCCCGTCCGGGATTCCCTTGCCCTTGTACACGTCAAAGAGCTTCACGGACCGCAGGAGCTTGCCGCCGGCGGCCTCGATGCAGGCCTCCACCTCAGCAACGGTCAGACCGTCGTCGCAGACCACGGCGATATCCCGTTCCACAGCCGGGAACCGGGGAAGGGGCTGATAGACGTTCTCCGGTGCCAGCAGATTCAGCAGAGCGGTGAAGTTGATCTCCGCGCAGTAGACCTCGCTGTCAATGCCGTAGTTGGCAGCCACCAGGGGATGGACCTGGCCCAGCACGCCCACGGTCTCGCCGCCCACCGCCAGCGCCGCGCAGCGGCCGGGGTGATAGGAGGGGTTGTCGGTGACGGCGGTATAGGTCCGGGCCTGGGCGTTGAGGGACCGGAGGATGGTTTCAATCTCGCCCTTGAGAGTGAAGAAGCTCTCCCCGGCGCCGTAGGTGCCCAGCGTCAGGATCACGTCCTCCCGGGGCAGGTCCTCGCCCTCCACGGGCAGGTAGACCTTGGCCAGCTCATAGAGCTTGGCAGCCTTGTTCCGGTAGGCGTTGTTCCGGGACAGGGTTTCCATCATGCAGGGCAGGGTGGTGGTGCGCATGATGGAGGTGTCCTCACCCAGCGGGTTGAGGATTGTTACGGTATGCCGCAGGGGGCTTTCGGCGGGAAGCCGGATCAGATCGAACATATCGGGGGAACCGAAGGAATAGGTCAGGATCTCGCTGTATCCCATGCCGCGGCAGATCGTGCCGGTGAGATTGCGCTTTTTCTGTTCCTCGGTGTAGCCGCCTTGGGCGGTGGCACCCTTAAACATGGTTACGGGGATTTTGTCGTAGCCGTACATCCGGGCCACCTCTTCGGCCACGTCGGCCATGTGGTGGATGTCGGTGCGCCACTCGGGGACGTGGAGTACATCGCCCTCCACGGTGAAGCCCAGCCGGCCCAGCAGCGCTTCCATCTCCGTCCCGGTCAGATCGGTACCCAGATGGGCGTTGATGCGGTCAGGCTCAAAGGCCACGTCCACGGCCGCCGGCACATAGTTCAGTACGTCGATGACGCCGTCCAGCACGTCGCCGGCGCCCAGCTCCTCCACCAGCTCGCAGGCCCGCTGCAGGGCGGGATAGGTGGTCAGGGGGTTCAGGTTCTTCTCGAACTTGGAGGAGGCGTCGGTGCGCATGCCCAGCGCGTTGGCAGTCTGGCGGATGCAGGTGCCGTCAAAGTTGGCGCTCTCAAAGACCACCGTGGTGGTGGTGTCCAGGATCTCGGAGTTGAGTCCGCCCATGATGCCCGCCAGACCGATGGCCCGGTCGCTGTCCGCAATGACCAGCATCTTGTCGGTGAGGGTGTGCTCGTTTCCGTCCAGAGTGGTCAGGACCTCGCCGTCCTTCGCCCGGCGGACCACGATCTTCCCGGAGGACACATACCGGTAGTCAAAGGCGTGCATGGGCTGGCCGTACTCCAGCATCACATAGTTGGTGATGTCCACGATGTTGTTGATGGGCCGGACGCCCAGCGCGTGGAGCCGCTGCCGCAGCCACTTGGGGGAGGGGCCGATCTTTACGTTCTTGACCATCCGGGAGGTGTACCGGGGGCACAGATCGGGGTCGGCGATCTCGATCTCCAGTTCATCGAAGATGCTGCCGGCATCGGAGCCCTTGACCTGGGGCTCGTGGAGGGTCAGGGGCTTCTGGAAGGTGGCTGCTGCCTCCCGGGCGATGCCGATGATGGAGTAGCAGTCGGTACGGTTGTTGGTGATCTCAAACTCCACCACGGAGTCGTCGGTGCCGATGACCTCGTTAATGTCCTGCCCCACGTATGCGTCCGGTTCCTCGATGATGAAGATGCCGTCCTCAATGGCGTAGGGGAAGTCGTTCACCGTCAGGCCCAGCTCCTTCAGGGAGCAGAGCATACCATAGGATTTCTCGCCCCGAAGCTTGCCCTTGGTGATATGGATGCCGCCGGGAAGGTAAGAGTTGTGCTTGGCCACGGGGCAGAGGTCGCCCTGCTTCACGTTCTGTGCGCCGGTGACGATCTGGACGGGCTCGGCCTCGCCCACGTCCACCTGGCAGATCCACATGTGGTCGGAGTTTTCGTGGCGCCGGATCTCCAGCACCTTGCCCACCACCACATTTTTGATCTCCGCGGAGAGGACCTCAGTGGTCTCCACCTTGGTGCCGGACATGGTCATGGCGGCGTCGAACTCGTGATCGGATACATCTACGGGGGTATATTCCTTGAGCCATTTTCTCGAAATATTCATCTTGCGTCTCTCCTCTCTCAGAACTGATTCAGGAACCGCACGTCGTTCTCGAAGATCAGACGCAGGTCGTTGATGGCGAACCGGTTCATGGTCATGCGCTCCACGCCGCAGCCGAAGGCAAAGCCGGAGTACTCCTTGGGATCGATGCCGCAGCCCTCCAGCACGGCGGGATGCACCATGCCGGCGCCCAGGATCTCGATCCAGCCCTCGCCGTGGCAGGTGGAGCAGGTGTGGCCGTCGATCTGGCCCTCACCCCGGCACTTGAAGCACCGCACGTCCACCTCGCAGCTGGGCTCGGTGAAGGGGAAGTGGTGAGGACGAAAGCGGACCACGCTGTCCTCCCCGTAGAGGAGCTTGACCATCTGGGTGAGGCTGCCCTTCAGATCCGCCATGGTGATGCCCTTGTCGATGACCAGCCCCTCCATCTGATGGAACATGGGGCTGTGGGTGGCGTCCACCTCGTCCTTCCGGTAGACCCGACCAGGGGAGATGATGCGGATGGGGGGCTTTCTGGTCTCCATGACCCGGATCTGCATGGGAGAGGTCTGGGTCCGCAGGAGGACGGTGTCGTCCTCGGTGGTATAGAAGGTGTCCTGCCGGTCCCGGGCGGGATGTCCCGCGGGGGTGTTGAGCTTGGTGAAGTTGTAGCTCTCCAGCTCCACCTCCGGGCCGTCCACCACGTCAAAGCCCATGCCGATGAAGATCTCCTTCATCTCGTCGAGGACGATGGACATGGGATGCTTGTGGCCCAGGGGCACCTCCGTGCCGGGCATGGTCACGTCCAGAGCCTCGGAGCGGAGCTTCAGATCCAGGGCCTTGGCGGCCAGCTTCTGCTTCTTCTCCTCCAGATCCTTTTCGATGGCGGCGCGGACCTGATTGGCCATCTGGCCCATCACCGGCCGCTCCTCCGGAGTCAGGGAACCCATCATCTTCAGCACGGCGGTGAGCTCGCCCTTCTTGCCCAGGAATTTCACCCGCAGGGACTCCAGCTCCGTGGGGTCCGACGCGGCGGCGAAGGCATCCAGCGCCTTTTTCTCAATGGCTTCCAGTTGTTGCTTCATAGTCGCTTCTCCTTTTATATCAATGTGGTCTGTATATGGTTGGGGTAAATCGGAGTTTGTGGAGTTCTTTCTGGGAGGCCTCCGGCGGCCAATCCCGTTTCGTTCCTACGCTCGGGGGTGTCTAAAAACGGGAGAATAAGGTAGATGAACTCCGATTTGCAGACAAAACAAAAAACCCTCCGTCCACAAGGGGACGAAAGGAGATCCTTCCGCGGTACCACCCGCAATTCGCCTCAGACAAGGCGCTCTTTTCGTGGATAACGGCACAACCCGGCACACGCTACTATCTGTTCACGAGGCAGCTCCCGGGAGAAAGCCCTCCATCTGAAATACAGGCAGTTTCCAGCACCCTGCCCTCTCTGGTGTATTTCTCCGTGACTTCGGACGGCCCGATCATCGCGTTTTTCTTATGCAATGAGCATCATAGCACAGTTTTTTGAAACTTGCAACCAAAAAATTGACGGACCGGGGAAAATCGAATATAATGAACAAACACAGAAAATACCGGGGATGAAAACCTGTTGAAAATGAGGGATCTCTATGTACGAAGACGATATTTTTGTGGAAGAAATGGTGGTCCGGCGGAAGACCGTGTGGAATCTGCTGCTGATAGCGGCGATGATCCTGGTGGGGCTGGCGGTGATCATTCTGGTTTGGTTGGTGGTGCCGTTTATCAGCACCGTCCTGATCCTGATCATCGGCTTTGCGGTCTATCTGGGAGTCCGGTTCCAGTATGTGGAGTATGAGTATTCCTTCACCAACGGGGACCTGGACGTGGACAAGATCATGGCCAAGCGCAAGCGGGAGCGGAAGCTGGAGATCAACCAGCGGCAGATCCGGGTCATGGCGCCCTACACTGCGGAGTATGAACCGGAGACGAAGGATTACAAGGTCTCGGAGGTGTTGGACTTTTCCAGCTCCAAGAACGCGGCGGGCCGGTGGTTCTTCATCTGCGAAAAGCAGGACGGACAGTTCTCCTTCGTGGTGATCCAGCCCTCGCCGAAGCTCCGGGAGGCCATGGCGAAATACCTCCGGTCCCGGATAAAGGGGATGGACAAATGAGATTTTCCGGCAGCGAGGCCATGCGGGAAATGGACCGCATTGCAATACAGGAGATGGGAATTCCCGGCGAAACCCTGATGCTCCGGGCAGCGGCCGGGGCCACGGCGGCAGCGCTGGAGATGCTTGCCGGCACGGCGGGCAGGGCTCTCGTGCTCTGCGGCAGCGGCAACAACGGCGGGGACGGCATCGGCATCGCAGCGCTTCTGCAGGAGGCAGGATATCCCGCGGCCTGCTGCATGGTCGGAGATCGGGAGAAGCTCTCGGCGGACAGCTGTGTCATGCTGGAACGGCTCCGGAAAGCCGGAGCGGATCTGACGGATTACGAAGGCCCCGGGATCCTCCGGGAGAATTGGGATCTGATTGTAGACGCCCTGTTCGGCACCGGCCTGAGCCGGCCCGTGGGCGGGAAATACGCGGAACTGATCGAGACGGTGAACGGAAGCGGAATTCCGGTCCTCGCCTGCGATATTCCCAGCGGCATCTCCGCCGACAGCGGCGCCGTGCTGGGATGCGCCGTTAAGGCAGACGTGACCGTCACCTTCAATCTGCCCAAGACCGGCCAGCTCCTGCCCCCGGGCACGGAGTATACCGGGCGGCTGGTCGTCCACGACATCGGCATCCCTGCGGCGGCAAAGGATCGGGTGATCCACGGCGGGGAATATGTGACGGAAACGCTGGTGAGGTCCTGGCTGCCGGCGCGGCGGCGGGAGAGCCATAAGGGCGATTTCGGAAAGATCCTCCTGCTGTGCGGCTCCGTGGGCTTTACCGGCGCGGCGGCATTGGCGGCGAAAGCTGCGTTGCGGACCGGCGCGGGACTGGTGTATCTGGGCGTGCCGGAGCCGGTGTACCCGATCCTGGCGGGGAAGCTGGAGGAGCCGGTGGTGTTTCCGCTGCCCGCCAACGAGGCGGGGCAGTTTTCCCGGAAAGCTCTGACGGAGATCCGCAGGCGGCTTCCCGATATGGATGCCTGCCTGATCGGCCCCGGGATCGGCCGCAGCGCCGACACGGCGGAGGTCGTCGAAGGGGTGCTGGAGGCGGCGGAGTGTCCGGTCCTCCTGGATGCTGATGGCATAAATGTACTCTCCGGGCATATGTATAGATTGGACAGGGCCAGGGGTCCGGTGGTGCTGACGCCCCACGCCGGGGAGTTCCGCAGGATCGGCGGCGAGACCGGCGCGGACCGGATCAGCGCTGCGCGGGAAATGGCTGTGCGGACCGGTGCGGTGGTCGTTTACAAGGGCCACCGGACGGTGACGGCCCGCCCGGAGGGAACGGTCTATGTGAATTCCACCGGGAATTCCGGCATGGCCACCGGAGGCAGCGGCGACGTGCTGTCGGGAATCCTCGCCTGCCTTTTGGGGCAGGGCATGGAACCGGAGCGCGCCGCGGCGGCTGCGGTCTGGATCCACGGCGCGGCCGGAGACCGGTGCGCGGCGCGTCTGGGGGAGCGGAGCATGCTGCCCTCGGACATGATCGAGGCGTTGTCCGAAATCCTGAGATAACGGAGGATCGGATCTGTGCGGCTGAAAACTGCCGTACCAATGATGCTGCTGCTTCTGCTTTGCGCCTGCGGAGCGGCAAAGGAACAGGCGCAGGCTCCGGTGTCCCTGCGGACTGCGCTGATGGAGGCGGGAGGCTGCCGGTTCACGCTGGAGCTGACGGTGGATTTCGGGGATTACACCCGGGACTACACGCTGGACTGCTGGGCGGATACGCCGGGATCAGCTTCCATGATGATCCTGGAACCGGAGCTGGCGAGGGGCGTCAGCGCCCTTGTGGGCGGGGAGGACGCCCAGGTGTCCTATGACGACACCATCCTGGCGGTGGAGCAGTTCGAGAGCCGGCCCATTTCCCCCATGGCGGCGCCGTATCTGCTCTCCCGGGCATGGAGCGAGGGCTATATCCGCTCCGCCGGAAAGGACGGGGATCTGGAGCAGGTCCACTATCTGCTGGGCTACGGCGGCCGGCAGCTGGAGATCGTCACCTGGCTGTCGGGACAGACGCCGGTGCGGGCGGAGATCACAGACGGGGAGCATGTGCTGGTGTTCTGTGAGATCCGGGATTTTACAATGCAAAAGAAGGCGGAAGAACATGAAAACCAAACTGCTGAAACGGACCTGGACGGAGGTGGATCTGAGCAATCTCCGGCACAACGTGGAGACTCTGACGGAGCATCTGCCTGAGGGCTGCCGGTTCCTGGGGGTCGTGAAGGCGGACGCCTACGGCCACGGCGCGGTGCCGGTGGCCCGGGAACTGGAGCGCTTAGGCGCAGGGTATCTGGCGGTGTCCAATTTTGAGGAGGCCCTGCAGCTGCGGCGGGCGGACATTGCGCTGCCCATTCTGATTCTGGGGTATACGCCTCCGGAGTTTGCCCGGGAAGAGGCGGCCCTTCACATCACCCAGGAGGTGCACAGCCTGGAATACGGCCGAGCCCTGTCCGGGGCGCTGGCGGGGACGGGACTGTCTCTGAAGATCCACATGAAAATTGACACGGGCATGGGTCGGCTGGGTTTCTTTGCCTATGACCGGCCGGAAACGGTGCCGGAGCTTCTGGAGCTGGCGGGACTGCCAAACCTCCATACCGAGGGGATCTTCATGCACTTTGCGGTGTCGGATACGCCTGCGGAGGACGCCTATACCCGGCTCCAGCACGACCGGTTCCTGTCGGTGGTAAGAACACTGGAGGAGCGGGGAGTCCGGCCGGAGATCGTTCACTGCGCCAACAGCGGCGCGTCCATCGCCTATCCGGAATATGCCCACGACATGATCCGGCCGGGGATCGCCACCTACGGCCTGGACCCCAGCGGGGATCTCCGGGGCATGGCGGATCTGCGTCCGCTGATGTCCCTGAAGACCACCATCGCCGCCATCCGGACCTTCCCGGCGGGTGCGTCGGTGAGCTACGGCCGGACCTACCAGACGCCGGAGGAGCGGGTCATCGCCGTGTGTCCCATCGGCTACGCAGACGGTCTGCCCCGGCGTCTGAGCAATCAGACGTCCTTCCTGCTCCGCGGGAGACGGGCACCCCAGATCGGGCGGATCTGCATGGATATGTGCATGATCGATGTGACGGACATCCCGGAGGCGAAGGTGGGGGATACGGTGACAGTGATCGGCCGGGACGGCACGGAGGAAAACACCTGGGACGGCTGGGCGGATCAGCTGGGGACGATTTCCTACGAGCTGGTGTGCGGCATCAGCAAACGCGTGCCGCGGATCTATTTCCGGGATGGAGAAGCGGTGGACACGATGCAGTATATCGTGTGACCGCGGCACAATGTAAGATATGCAGGAGGCAACTGCGTGAAAACGCAGATGCCTCCTGCTCTGTGCTGATAATTGGAATTTGTATAGTTCTTTTCGGGAAGCCTCCATCGGCCAATCCCGTTTCGTTCCCACGCTCGGGAGTGCGTCTAAAAAACAGGAGAATAAAGTAGACAAACTCCAATTTTCTATGTGAAACAAAATATGACTTGAAAACGGAAAGAATCGGGGAACATGGCGCTCAAAAAACTTGTCTTTTAAGCATTCTTTTAGTAAAATAAAACCAAGAGAACAGAAAGACCCTTTTATTTCATCCCGGGAGGCAGCTATGGAAAAAATGAGGAGAATCTTCACAGGCGGAATCCGTATCAAGATATTCAGCATGCTGTTGATCACGATCGTCCTGATGATCGCTGCCTATACGGCAGTGTTTTTTTACCAGTCGAACAGAGTGGAGCGGCTGGTGAACGACACCTATGAGGCGCAGAAACAGATCTATATTGAAAATGGTCTGGAGGACCAGTATGAAAGCATCCGGAGCGAAGCGGCCGCCACGTTTCACAGGGAAATGTTCCACGCCCGGAACATCCTGATGCTTTTGGTGGCCTTGATCGTGGCCGCGGGGCTTGCCTCCGCGTTCTCCATCGCAAGCCGGATCACGGACCCACTGAACACCATAACCCGGCGTGTGGCGTCTCTGGGCGTCCGGAACAGGCAGTTCGTGATGGAAAATGCGTACAGGACCGGAGATGAAATTGAGGTCCTGGCGGAATGCTTTGCCAAACAGTCCGTCAGAACCAGTCTGTACATCGAGCAGATTAAGCGGGTCACCGCAGAGAAGGAGCGGATCGGTGCGGAACTCGACATGGCCAGTCAGATCCAGAACAGCCAGCTGCCCAGATTGTTCCCGCCCTTCCCGGACCGGAAAGAGTTCTGCCTGTACGCCAGCATGACGCCGGCCAAGGAAGTGGGCGGTGACTTTTATGATTTCTTTATGATCGACGATGACCACATCGGGTTTGTCATGGCAGACGTATCCGGAAAGGGCGTGCCCGCAGCGCTGCTGATGATGGTGACCCGGGTGCTGATCAAGTCCGAGCTGCAGAACGGGAAAGATCCGGCGGCTGCCCTGTTCAGTGTGAACAACCAGCTCTGTGAGAGCAATGACGCGGACTTTTTCGTAACCGTGTGGTGCGCCGTGCTTGAAATCTCCACGGGGAAGGGAATCGCGGCGAACGCCGGTCACGAGCATCCGGTGCTGCGCCGAGCCGGCGGCCTCTACGAACTTCAGGTTTACCGGCATTCCATGCCGGTCGGTACCATAAAGGATATCCCGTTCCGGCAGCATGCGTTTGAGATGCACACGGGCGACAGCTTTTTTGTGTACACAGACGGGGTTGCGGAGGCAACGAACGGGCAAAGAGAACTGTTCGGCACCGAGCGCATGCTCTCAGCCCTGAACCGGGACCCGGACGCACAGCCGGAGCAGGTCCTTGAAAACGTGACGCAGGAGATCAACCGCTTTGTGGACGGGGCGGAGCAGTTTGACGACATCACGATGCTGAGCTTCCGCTATTTAGGGCCTCCGGCCGCTTGTCCTGAGCGGGCCGTCATAGGAGATAAGCCATGAAACAGAACAGAATCAGGACCGCCATGCGCGTGATCGGAGATATTTTTATCCCACTGCTTCCCGGCATCATCACCGCCGGACTCTGCGGAGGGGTTGCATCCCTCATCTCTCAGGCGGTGCCGGGATTTGCAGAGCACAACGTTTGGGCCTTCATTCATCAGATCCTGACGCTGATCAACACCGCCATGATGACCTTTCTGACCGCCTGGGCGGGATACCGTGCGGCGGAGCGGTTCGGCGGGACGCCTATTCTGGGCGGCATGCTGGGTATGATCACGTCTCTGGACGGCATCAACCAGATCGCCTCCATTATGGGACTTTACAACAGCGCGATCCCGCTGGACTCCGTTCTCTGCAGCGGAAAGGGAGGCGTGCTGGCTGTCATTGCCGGAGCGCTTCTGATCGCCTTTGTGGAAAAAACGATACGCTCTGTCATGCCCGCTTCCATTGATGTGGTTTTCACACCGCTGCTCACCATGTTCCTGTGTGTGATCCCTTATATCGTCTTCATCATGCCGCTGTTCGGCTATGCCTCCGGCGGCATCGTGTGGCTTTTCAGCAGAGCCTGCCTGTCCGAAAACACCTTGATCCGTGCGGTCTCGGGCTACTTTGCGGCGGCGGTTTTCCTCCCAATGGTAGCCACTGGCATGCACCACGGGCTTGTGGCGCTCTACAGCGTTCAGCTGCAGGAACTTGGGTATGTCACGCTCTATCCCGCCCTCGCCATGGCGGGAGCGGGCCAGGTTGGCGCGGCCTTTGCGCTTTGGCGGAAGGCAAAAAAGGTCGGGAATAATAATCTCTGTTCGGTGATTTCCGGCGCGCTGCCGGCCGGCCTGCTGGGCGTGGGAGAGCCGCTGATCTACGGGGTCACGCTGCCGCTGGGGAAGCCGTTTCTTACAGCAGGACTTGGCGCAGGCTTCGGCGGCGCCTTTATCATGGCTACGCAGGTGGCCTCCACCACCTGGGGCCCGTCGGGTCTGCTGGGTGCCTTCGTGATGACTGCCGGGCCGGGCGGATCGGTAAGGAGCGTTCTTATGTATCTTGCGGCGCTGATCATCAGCTACATCGGGGGCTACCTGATCACAAAGACCCTGTACCGGGAGGAGGAACTGTGCTTTGAGGTGGAGCTTCCGGACGACCAGGCTGCGGCCTGGCGTTCCTCCGCCTTTAAGCGCCTGAGCAAAAAGAAACCCGGAAGAGTCGAAGCGGGAGAAGCGCTGCTGGTCGGCAGCAGTCACGACCGGACTGTCCTCCCGCTCACAGCCCCCGTGGGAGGAGAGACCGTTCCGATGAAGCAGATCCCAGACTTGATGTTTTCTTCGGGCGTGATCGGAAACTGCATCGGGATCATGCCGGAAAACGGCCGCATTCTCGCGCCCTGCGACGGGGTGGTCATGGAAATCGCCGACACCAGCCATGCGCTGACCTTCCGAACCGAAGACGGCATGGAGATCCTCCTGTTGGCGGGCCTGGATACGTTTACGCTCAACGGCGAAGGGCTCCGTCCTCTGGTTGGGGAGGGGGAAACCGTCACCAGAGGGCAGGCGGTGATGGAGGCCGATCTTGACCGCATCAGAGAGGCCGGGCTGTCCCCGATAATCATCACCGTTCTGTGCGATTGAGCGAGCCTGTGCGGCTATTTGCTGACCATTCATTTTTACAAAACCAGTGCAAGGAGGTTATATCATGTTTCGACCCATGCTGCGAAAAAAGCAGCAGCTCCCGGAGGAAGAATGCCTGGAGCTGCTGAAGCGGGAGCCCCGGGGTGTGCTGTCCGTCCTGGGGGACGAGGGCTATCCCTATGGTGTTCCCATCAACCACTATTACTGCGAAGAGGACGGCCGCCTCTATTTCCACAGTGGAAAAACCGGCCACAAGATCGACGCCATCCGAGGGATGGACAAGGCTTCTTTCTGCGTGTACGATTCCGGGTTCCGCCGGGAGGGAGAATGGGCGCTGAACATCCGGAGCGTCATCGTATTCGGCCGGATCGAAATGGTCGAGGACAGGGTGCGGATCTATGAGATCGCCCGGAGGCTGAGCCGGAAATTCACCGACGACGAGAACTACATCGAGCAGGAAATCGCACGCTCCGGCCCCGGCACGCTGATGTTCGCCCTGAACATCGAGCACATGACCGGCAAGCTGGTCAACGAGTCCTGAACAGGCAAGGCGCCTGCCGGCAAATGCCGGCAGGCGCCTGTTCTATTTGCTGATCAGGGCATCGGAGGAGGACCGCCTATGCCGTCCGGGGGAGGACCGCCGGGGCCTCCGGGGCCACCCATACCGCCCATCATGGCGGAGGTGTCCAATTCCACGTATTCCTCGCTGATGGAGTAGCTGCCGTCGTCGGCAACCACCAGCCAGCCCTGGAAGTCAAACGCCACGTTGACGATCGCCACGCCGGTGACAATGCTGGAGGCGCCGACATAGTAGTACAGACCGTCGTCGATGGTGATGTCGGCGTACTTTCCGGCGCACTGAGTCCGGTAGTTCTGGCCCACCACCCAGTCGGTGGTGTCCACGCTGCCGCCGCCCTCGCCGGCGGACAGGTTGCCGGCCTCGGCGCTCTTGCCGTCATAGGGCTCGCCGTCCACATACAGGGTGGCGCCGTCGGCGATCTCGATGGTGCCGTTGTTCATCAGGCCGGTGATGTAGCAGTCCTTCGTGACCTTCCAGGTGGCGCCATCCTCCACGGTGACGAGGATGTTCGCGCCTTCCATGGCCTTGTTGATCACATGGGAGATGATGTAGTACTCGTTCATAGTGAACTCGGTGATCTGGATGTTCTCGGCTTTATCGGCATCTTCGGTGACGTTTCCTTCCGCATCCAGCAGAACGTACTTCACCGTGCAGGCTTCGCCGCCGTTGGGAGCGATGCCGTCGCCGTACTTCTCCGCCAGCTCGTCGAGATAGGCCGCAGCCTCGGCGGTGTAGGGCAGGCCGTGGACTGCGGAGGTGGCGGAGATCGCGCCCTCCAGAGTCACCTTGCTGCCGATGTTCACCAGCAGGCCGCCGGGGGTGGTGCCGGAACCAGTGCCGGTGCCGTTGAAGATGTCGCCGGTGTAGGTGACCGGCCCGCCGCGGCCCGGACCGTCACCGATCTCCAGATTCAGGGTGGTGTTATAGCTGCCGCCGGCGGTGGGGGCCACAAAGCCCGCCTCGTTGGGATCCGAGAAGCCAGAGGAGAAAGTGGGCATGCCCCAGGCGGAGCCGTCCCACTTGTAGAAGCCCTGGTCGCCGGAGGTGTCTCCGCCGCCGCCGGAAGTGCCGTAGCCGTCATCGTCATCCATCTGCTGGAAGAGGACGCCGGAGGCGGGGTTCATCTCCGCGCCGGAGACGGTGAAAGTGGAGTTCTGGGCGCCGCGCACCAGAATGACCGCTTCCTCAGTATTCCAGACGGAGCCCTTGTCCAGGGTCACCTGCGACGCGCCCTGATGGTCCATGACGCCGAATACGGAGTTGACCACCGTATCCCGGGCCTCGCCCTCGAAGGTGCCGACCTCCTCGCCGGTGGCCTCGTTGACCAGAATCATTCCCTCGGCAGAAGGCCCGTAATAGGTGGGACCCGCGCCAGTGAGGATGGTGGTATATGTGGTGCCGTCAAAGGTGGTGCCGTAGAAGTTCTCATAAGAGGAACCGATGTTGTAGGTGCCGTAGCCGGAGCCGTAGTTCTTCTCATAGCCGAAGAGTGCAGCGCCGCCGTTCATGGAATCGGAGCTGTCGTTGCCGGTCTTGTCCGAGCCGTCGTACTCTGTGACCTTCAGGGTGGAGTTGACCACGTTGACGGTGGGGTTGGTGCAGTCGTCCGTGGAGATCACGGCCCAGGAGCCGGACTCGATGGTGGAATCCACCACGGTAAAGGAACTGCTGTTGCCCAGGACGTTCGCTGCCCGGACGCCGCCGTAAATGCCCAGGATCCAGGGGGGAGAGATCATATAAGCCTGGGCCGCCGTGGAGGCATAGCCCTCATAGGCTTCCGTCAGGGGGTTCGCGCCGTGGGTCACGATGCTGGAATTGCGCATCACCGCGTTGGCGTAGGCGTCCACTACCACCGCGTCCCGGCCGAAGCCATCGGTCTCGATGTGGACATTGTCCATGGTCAGGGTGGTTTTGGTGTCTGCGCCGCCGGTGGCCACCACCACGGTGCCCAGAGCGGTGAAGTCGTTGGCGTTCTTGCCGTCAGAGTTGTCGGAGAACGTCAGATCCGCGTCACGCAGCGTCACGTCCGTGTCCGCTTCCGTGCCCACCACGGCCAGGAAGCCGGTATTGGTGGCGCTGGCGTCGTTGAGAGCGTCGCCCAGTTCTGAGCTGACCGCTCCTTCGGAGACCGTCACCGCGCCGCCGTCTTCGGCAGCCAGCTCCGGCAGATTGCCGGTGATCTCCCCGCCTGCCACGCGCAAGCCGAGGATAAAGCTGCTCGAAACGCCCTTGCCCTCCCAGGAGGGGATCAGGGAGCCGGTATAAGTGACTTCGCCGTCGGCGCCGAGTTCATAGGCGGGATAGTCCGGCGTTTCCTCCGCGACTTCCTCCTCCGCAGACGCTTCTGCGCTGTCTGCCGGAACGGATTCCTCTGCGGGTGCCGCAGCCGCTTCCGTGCTCACCGTTTCTTCTGCAGGCGCCGCTTCTTCCGCCGGTGCGGAGGCTGCCTCTTCCGCAGGCGCCGCGCTGCCCGGCTGGGCGCCGCCGCAGGCGGTCAGGCTCAGCAGCATGACGCACGCCAGCAGAATCGCTAACAATCTTTCTTTCATAGTATCCCTTTCCAAACGGATCAGATTGCACAGCCCTGTGCTGTCCCGTTTTCCCAATCATTGTACCACATTTTCCCTGTAATTGTTTCACCCATTTTCACGCGCCATGTCAATTTGTCACCTGTTTCCCTACCCTCCGGCATCCGGCCCGTGGGTCTGAAGGGTCACCGCGCCAGGCTCCTCTCCGGACGGGCAGCGGATCCGGCCGGGACTGGTGCCGAACTGCTTTCGGAAGGCCCGGTAGAAGGCGGAGTAGTCCGAAAAGCCGCTGTCCATGGCCGCTTCGCTGGCGGACATGCCGTTGCGGATGTTCTTTGCCGCTCGGATCAGCCGGTTCTGCAGGATATAGCTGTAGACCGAGCTGCCGGTCTGCGCCCGGAACAGCCGCATGAAATAGTAAGGGCTCAGATGCACATGGTCCGCGATCTGCTCCACCGTCAGGCCGGTTCCCAGGTGCTCCTGGATGTAGGTCAGGGCAAGGGAGATCTTTGTGTCGTAGCGGTCCTCTCCCTGCTCCGGATCCCGCCGGTCCGGCATGGCCCGGCCCAGATGGACCAGCAGCTGCATCAGGCAGGTGTCGCACAGGATCTGCGCCCCGAAGCGATGATCTTCAGACGCCTGCTCCATCTCCTGGAGCAGAGACTTCAGCCGCGCCCTCAGGGCGTTGTCCGGCGTGATTCGCCGTCCCCGCAGGTCTGCCGTCCGGAAGCAGTCCATCAGCGGCACCTCGGGAATGGCCCGGTTGATGTAGCCGCCGTCCAGATAGATGATGATCCGTTCATAGGGGATCTCCCGGCTGATGTTGGCCCGGTGGACCGCATGATGCCGGATCAGAAGCACGTCCCAGGGCCGCAGCGCATAGGTCTCGTCCTCCACCAGGTACTCTACCTTGCCCGAGAGCAGGATCACGATCTTGTCAAAGTTGTGAAAGTGAAAGTCCCGTTCCTGCCCCATGGTGTCCTTCAGGTGAAAATAGTGATACCGCTCCCTGAGATATCCCTCCTGCCGAACCTCGCTTTCCGCCATGTGAATCCCTCCTTCCGCAGCTCCTGAACACCATAGCACATTATAGCAGGATTTGCAATATTTAGGGCAGTTTTGACTATATAATTTGTTTTTCCTGTTTCGTATAATGTAGTTGACATAAAAAGGAGGGACCTGCAATGAAAACAGGCTTTTTGAAAACCTACGGATTTCTGATCTGTATGCTGGCGGCCATCGTTGCCGGCTGTATCGTGGGCGCCGTGTGGCCTGGGGCCACCTGCCTGGAGCCGCTGGGCACCGTCTTTGTGAACCTGATGTTCTGCGTGGTGGTGCCGATGGTGTTCTGCTCTATCTCCTCGGCCATCGCCAACATGAAGAGCGTCAAACGGGCCGGCAAACTGCTGGGTACCACTGTGGTGACGTTCCTCTGCACTGCGGCCATTGCGGCGGTGATCATGTACGTGATCGTGCGGTTCCTGCCCATCTTCACCATGGAGCCGGAATATGAGGCCGGTGAAACCGGCACCCTGAGCCTGCCGGAGATGGTCATCAACTTCTTCACCAAGCCCGACTTCACCGAGCTCTTCAGCCGCCGGGCCATCCTGCCCCTGATCGTGGCGGCGATCCTCTTTGGCTTCGGCATCCAGATGGCGGGCGGCGCCAAGACCAAGACCGCCCAGCTGCTCTCGGATATCACGAACTGCATTATGAAGACCGTGAAGATCATCACCTACTATGCCCCCATCGGCTTCTTCGGCTTCTTCGCCTCCCTGGTGGCGGTCCATGGCCGTGACTTCGTCTCCAACTATGCCCGGGCCATCATCGTGTACTATGTGGTCGCCTTCGCCTACATGTTTATCTTCTTCCCGATCTATGCCCGCTTCGGCGGCGGCAAGGGCGGCGCGAAGGTCATGTTCCGGCACCTGTTCCGGCCTGCGGCGGTGTCCTTCGGCACCTGCTCCTCTGTAGCCACCATCCCCACCAACATGGAGGTGGCGGAGGAGACCGGCATCTCCAAGGAGGTCAGCGACATCGTTCTGCCCATGGGCGCCACCATGCACATGGACGGCAGCGCCATGAGCGCCATCATCAAGGTGGCCTTCCTCTTCGGTATGTTCGGCAAGGACTTCGGCACCGGCGAGGCCATCCTGGCCATCATCGTGGCGGTGTTCTCCTCTGTGGCCATGTCCGGTATTCCCGGCGGAGGCGGCACCGGCGAGCTGGTGCTGTGCACCCTGTTCTTCCCGGATCAGCTGGCGGTGGCCTTCCCCATCGCTCTGGCCATCGGCGATCTGGTGGATCCCCCGGCCACCATGGTCAACGCCGCCGGCGACTATGTGGTATCCTACATCGTCTCCCGGTTCGTAGAGGGAAAGAACTGGCTCCAGAAGCAGATGGACGGTCAAAAGAAATAATAACCCGACATATGGAACAGCGGACGCCGCATCTGCGGCGTCCGCTTTCGTCTATTCAAACAGGCTGACCTGTCTGTTATTTAACCCTCGAAGATCCGCGAGGTCCTCCATAGAGATCGGCGCGCAGCCCCGCTCCAGAAGACCCCAGGTCCCCGGGTTCTCCGGTTCTCCGTCAAACATAAAGACAGGACTCCAGCCGTGCTTCAGATTCTCCATGACACCCTGCCACGTGCCGCCAGCGCCATAGTCCGACTGGGCCACCAGTACCTTCTGTCCCATGGCGTGGATCAGGTCGTTCCGGTCGTAGGCCCGGGGGATGGAAAAGGGCAAATCAAACCCATCCCGGCTGACCAGCAGGAGACGGCCGGTCTCCAGCTCCTGCCGCAGGGTTGCCATCCGCCGCTGCAGGCTGTCCGCCAGGAACAGTACAGCGGTTCCCTTTGCCGCCATCGCGGCCTCAAACCCCTCTGTATCGGCGCCTGCCGCGCCGCCGGAGACATAGGTCAGTCCCTGCTCCGCTGCGGCCCGGCCCGCTGCTGCGGCAAACCGCCGCCCCGGCTCCCGGAGCTTCCTCGACCCCACCAGGGATATGCACTCCGCCTGGAACAGCGCGGGATTTCCGGCCCAGTAGAGCAGCATGGGCGCCCGGTCTCCCAGCACTTCCCGCAGCCGGGCAGGGTATTCCGGACTGATCCGTGTGGCCACTGAGATCCCCAGCCGGGACAGCGTGTCCAGATGCCGGTCCAGCCGGTCCTCCTGCCGGAGCTTTTCCACGATGGCCGCCGCCTCCGCGGGCGTCTGTCCCAGCCGGATCAGTTCCTCCGCTGTGACGTCCTCCTCCGGGTCTCCGGCGCCCAGCGCCTCCAGCATCTTTCGGAGGCTTCGATAGGTCCGGCGTCCCATCGGTTTTTCCCCGTCGAACATCCCGAACAGCAGGAGCATACACCGCTCCGCCGGCGTACAGGTCCTCATTTGTATTTCTTTTTGATGACGGGCTTTTTGACTTCCTGCTCCACCAGCTCGCCGCCCACCAGCTTTACGGGGGTCACGGTGAAGTTGGACCACTTGGCGATCTCGTCCAGCTTGGCCTTGTCCAGCAGGGAACCCAGCAGGGAGATGGCCACGCCCTTTTTCCTGGCCCGGCCGGTCCGTCCGATGCGGTGGATGTAGTACTCATTCTCCGCGGGGATGTCGTAGTTGAGGACGCAGTCCACGTCGTCCACGTCGATGCCCCGGGAGGCCACGTCTGTGGCCACCAGAACGTTCAGCTTGCCGTCCCGGAATTTCTGCATGACCTTTTCCCGCTTGCTCTGGGGGATGTCTCCGTGGAGGCAGTCCACCGTGTAGCTCCGGCCACGCAGGTCGTCGCCCAGCCGCTGGCACATATGCTTGGTGTTGCAGAAGATGATTACCCGGTCGAAATGCAGCTGGTCCAGCAGTTCCATGGTGGTCAGGAGTTTTTCGATCTCGTTGCAGGAGACGGAATACTGGATGATGTCCGGCCGGCTCTCCTCCTTGGGCTGGACGGTGATCTCCACCTCGTCCCGCTGGTACATCCAGCTGACAGTCATGACCTCCTGAGAGATGGTGGCGGAGAACAGGCCCATGTTGGTGCGGTTCTTCATCTTCTCCACGATGCCGGTGACGTCCTTGTAGAAGCCCATGTCCAGCATCCGGTCCGCCTCGTCCAGGATCACGGTCTTGATG
This sequence comes from Oscillospiraceae bacterium, assembly GCA_017469795.1. Lineage (GTDB taxonomy): Bacteria > Bacillota > Clostridia > Oscillospirales > Oscillospiraceae > HGM13006. Next base: position 17,616 of record JAFUFT010000005.1, on the reverse strand, counting down.
CCGTCAAAGCGGATGTTCTTCCGCTTGTAGTGGTCCATGAGCCGCCCCGGGGTGGCCACGATGATCTGGGGCTTTTTGCTCAGCTGCTTGGCCTGGGTGTCCAGCTTCTGGCCGCCGTAGAGTACCGCCACCCGGATGCCCTTCTTGAACTCCAGCAGGCCCCGGAGTTCGTCGCCGATCTGCAGAGCCAGCTCCCGGGTGGGGGCCAGGATCGCCGCCTGCACCGCTTCAGATTCCGGGTCGATGTGCTCAATGACGGGGATCCCGAAGGCGAACGTCTTTCCGGTGCCGGTGGGCGCCTTGGCGATAACGTCCTTCCACTCCATCAGGGGGCCGATGGCCTCGGCCTGGACCTGGGTGGGATAGGCGTATCCCTTTTTCTCCAAAGCTTTTAAAATTTCCCCACTGATGGGCAGATCCTGAAATGTGATAGTTTCCATGTTCAACCTCTGTTTTTCTTTGAAAATTCGTATAACTATATTATTATAGCCCGATACCACCGGGAAAGTCAATTCCCGCATTGCGCATCCCCGGGAAATGTGGTAAGATGGGCGAAGAAGAATACCACAGAAAGGATCTTTGATATGAGCTACGCAGATCAGGTATTTATCGAAAACTGCCGGGACATCCTCACAAACGGCGTCTGGGACACCGACCAGAACGTCCGTCCCAAGTGGGAGGACGGCACCCCTGCCCACACCGTCAAGAAATTCGGCATCGTCAACCGCTATGATCTCCGGAAGGAGTTTCCCATTCTCACCCTCCGCCGGACCTACTACCGCTCCGCCATCGACGAGCTTTTGTGGATCTGGCAGAAGAAGAGCAACAACGTCCACGACCTTGCCAGCCATGTCTGGGATGCCTGGGCCGATGAAAACGGCTCCATCGGCAAGGCCTACGGCTATCAGCTGGGGGTCAAACACCACTATCCCGAGGGGGATATGGACCAGGTGGACCGGGTGCTCTACGATCTCAAGCACAACCCCGCCTCCCGGCGGATCCTCACCAATATCTACAACTTCGCGGACCTTTCGGAAATGGCCCTGTATCCCTGCGCCTACTCCATGACCTTCAACGTCAGCGGAGGCACCCTCAACGGCATTCTGAACCAGCGTTCCCAGGATATGCTGGCCGCCAACAACTGGAACGTGGTGCAGTACTCCGCTCTTTTGATGATGATGGCCCAGGTCAGCGGTCTGGAGGCCGGGGAGTTGGTTCACGTCATCGCCGACGCCCACATCTATGACCGGCACGTGCCTGTGGTGGAGAAGATGATCGCCCAGGAGCCGCTGCCCGCGCCGAAGATGGTCATGGATCCGGAGGTCAAAGACTTCTACCAGTTCACCCGCTATTCCTTCACCTTGGAGGACTATCAGTTCCACCCCTTCACCGACGCCATCCCCGTGGCGGTGTGAGGTGAACTATGGATCTGATCGTCAACGTATGTGAGAACTGGGGCATTGGGAAGGACGGACAGCTGCTGGTGTCCATTTCGGCGGATCTCAGGCGGTTCCGGCAGCTCACCACCGGGAAGACGGTGATCCTGGGCCGAAAGACGCTGGCCACTTTCCCCGGCGGCCGGCCCCTGAAAAACCGCACCAATCTGATCCTCTCCGGCAGCGGCGCCCAGGTGGATGGGGCGGAGGTGTTTCCGGATCTCCCGGCCCTGTTTGCCCGGCTCCGGAGCTGCGATCTTTCCGCGGTATCCGTCATCGGCGGCGCCAGCGTCTATCGGGCGCTGCTGCCCTACTGTGACGCCGCCTACGTTACGAAAACGCTGATTGCTCCCGAGGCAGACACCTTTTTCCCGAATCTCGACGATATGGAGAACTGGTCCGTTGCCGGGACCGGTGAGATCCTGGAGGAAAACGGAGTCCGGTTTCGGTATATCGATTATATCAACCGCGCTCCGCTTCCGATTCCATAACGTGTGAAAAGCTCCCCCTGCACAGGGGGAGCTTTTGCATGAATGCCGGTATGGTCATCCCGGCCAAAAGGCAGGTTGGGAACAACATCAAAAAAGCTGAGAAGCCAAAGCTCCGAGTCGCAGCGTACTGCCGCGTCAGTACTGACAGCGATGAGCAGGCCACCAGCTATGAGGCTCAGATCGAGCATTACACCGAGTACATTTCCAAGAACCCGGAATGGGTGATGGCGGGCATCTTTGCAGACGACGGAATCACGGGTACGAACACCAAAAAGCGTGACGAGTTTAACCGCATGATTGAAGAATGCCATGCCGGGAACATCGACATGATCATCACCAAGTCGATTAGCCGATTTGCTCGTAACACGCTGGACTGCCTGAAATACATCCGAGAGCTGAAGGACCTGAACATTCCGGTTTTCTTTGAAAAAGAGTCCATCAACACAATGGACTCCAAGGGCGAAGTGCTTTTAACCATCATGGCCTCCCTTGCCCAGCAGGAAAGCCAGAGCTTATCGCAGAACGTGAAGCTCGGCATTCAATACCGCTACCAGCAAGGCAAGGTGCAGGTCAACCACAACCGCTTTCTCGGCTACACCAAAGACGCTGACGGGAACCTTGTCATTGATCCTGAGCAGGCCGAGATCGTTCGACGCATTTACAGGGAATACCTGCAGGGCCTGAGTATGGATAAGATCGCCGCTGGTCTTGAGGCTGACGGCATTCTCACTGGCGCGGGCAAGACGAAGTGGCACACCAGCACCATCAACAAGATTCTCCGGAACGAGAAATACATCGGTGACGCGCTCCTGCAAAAGACCTACACCACAGATTTTCTGACGAAGAAGCGCATCAAGAACAACGGCACCGTCCCGCAGTACTACGTGGAAGGCGACCACGAGGCGATCATTCCGAAGGACATCTTCCTTCTGGTACAAGAGGAGCTGGTCCGCAGGCGCGTGGTCCATACCAGCGACAACGGCAAACGGCACTGCTACTCCTGCAAGCACTGTTTCGCGCAGATCGTTTTCTGTGGCGAGTGCGGTGAGTTTTATCGGCGCGTCCACTGGAACAACCGAGGCTGCAAGTCCATTGTCTGGCGGTGCTGCAGCCGCTTGGAAGCTACCGGCCACGCCTGCCATAACCGGACGGTCAATGAAACACTTCTGGAACAGGTAGTGATCGACGCCATCAACCGGGTGCTCTGTCAGAAGGACGATTTCCTGCAAACGCTGCGGGCAAACATCGCCACGGTGGTCCTGCAGGGTGATGTCCTCTCGCCAGAGGTCATTGATGAACGCCTGAACAAGCTGCAAAAGGAGCTCCTGAAGAAGGTCAACCAGAAAGACGACTACGACGCTATAGCGGATGAGATTCTCCGGCTCCGGGACCAGCGCAGGCAGGCTGAAGTGGACAGCGTCATCAAGGATGAACAGATGAAACAGATCCGGGACCTGCAGGATTTCGTCAAAAACCAGCCTGCCACCATTACAGAGTTTGATGAGGCACTGGTCAGCCGCCTGATTGAAAAAATCACGGTTTTCGAAGATCACTTCACCGTGGAATTCAAGTCCGGCATCACAATAGATATCGAGGGATAAACCCATAGACGAAGAAACACCTCCGAGCCGTAATGGTTCAGAGGTGCTTTTTGCTGTTCTTCGCCCCCGCCGCCGATGATGGCAGTGTGGGAGCCTTGGTGCGTCGTGTACAAGCTGGAATTTATCGAAGTTCTGAAAGTTTCATGCTTGCATCCCAGAGTTCTTTTGCGTTTTCCTCCACATAGGAAAGCAGTGAAGACTTGGCAGTATTTGTACTGCGATCATAGTACAGTGCTTCAGAGGACAAATAACGATCCTCTGTCAGAATGTCTGCAGTATCTCTTTTAGCGAGTCGATGCTTGGATACCCTCTGCCGGATTCCCACTTCGAAATAGCCGTTCTTGAAACAAACAGAGCTTCGGCGAGTTCTTCCTGCGTCATTGATCTGCTCTTTCGTAATTCTTGTAATTTCTCACTGAACTCCATTTGATACCTCCGCTTTCAGGTGCGTTTTCTTTTGATCGGTGTATTCTGCCATGAACCGATAGATCATAAACAGACCTGAACTTAAGAAAACGGAACCTATGATATCTGTTATCCAGTGAACACCTGCGATTAGTCTTCCGATCACCATGAACGCAGAGAATACAATTACAAATACCGTTATCGCTGTCCGTGTCGCTGGATTCGCAATTCTTCTATCAATCTGGTACTTCAGTGTCGGCATCACGCTCAGTACCAGAAGCGTAGTCGATGACGGATATTTCCCGCTGTAGGTCCTCCGCTTTCCGGTCCCGGTCTCCAGGTTGGCCCTGCGGACCATTTCTTCCTGCACCTGCATGAAAAGCTCGCGGGGAATGATGGCCTCGTGGCTTCCTTCCACATAGTACTGTGGTACGATGCCCTTGTTGATTACGCGCTTCTTATTCAGAAAATCCGTAGTGACGGTCTTCTGCAGAAGCGCATCGCCGATGTATTTCTCATTCGTTAATATCTTCTTCAGCGTGCTGGCCAGCCAGTAGTCGCTTCCTGCCGCGGTCCGGATGCCATCGTCGGTGAGTTCTTTCCCGATCTGGTAGTAGCTTTTGCCGCTGAGGTACTCCCGGAAGATACGCTTCACCACCTCAGCCTCTGCCGGATTGATGACCAGATTGCCTTCCTCGTCCTTGTCGTAACCGAGGAACCGGTTAGCGCAAACCTGAACCTTGCCTTGCTGGTAGCGATACTGAAGCCCCAGCCGGACGTTCTGGGAAAGGCTCTGGCTTTCCTGCTGGGCAAGCGAGGCCATGATGGTGAGCAGTACCTCGCCCTTGGCGTCCAGCGTGTTGATCGCCTCTTTCTCGAAGAAAACGGCGATATTCTTGTCCTTCAGCTGCCGGATGTATTTCAGGCAGTCGAGGGTGTTGCGGGCAAACCGGCTGATCGACTTGGTAACCACCATGTCGACCCGGCCTGCCATGCAATCGTCGATCAGCCGGTTAAACTCCTCACGCTTCTTGGTGTTGGTACCGGAGATGCCATCGTCTGCGTAGATGCCCGCGAGCTCCCAGCCGGGATGCTTACCGATGTAATCCGTGTAGTGCTCGATCTGAGCATCGTAGCTGGTAGCCTGCTCATCCGTGTCCGTGGATACTCGGCAGTAAGCTGCCACCCGGAGCTTTGGAGCCTCTTCCGATTTCGCCCGAGCACCGACCTTCGTCTTTGCCGGGATCATTGTTACTGTTGCCATTTCAAACCTCACTTTCGATCAGGCTGTACACGTACTCTGCCTGCCGGTATGGATCGTTAAAAACCTGCGCTTTCTTTCTCATCCGGAATGCTGTCGGCGCGGGAGGTACAGCCTCCGTGTTCTTCTGTCGGTCATCACGCCCGAGCGCCTTTTCTCGACGTATGCGTTCTGCTTCAAAGGCGTCAAAGGTCTCCTTGTCGATGAGCGCCGGATAAAAATCGTCGCCCAAGTAATGAGGATTTTGAAGCATACGCTTTACGGATGCGTGTGTCCGTGTCTGGTCGACCTGCGCAGCCGCCTCTATCAGGGAGAGGCCGTCAAGGTAGCCTTCATACATTTTCCGCAGCTGAGCTGCTTCCTCCTCGCAGACGACCGCGATGCCATTTTCGATTTTGTAGCCAAAAGGCAAATGCCCTCTTTGTGTTTGACTCATCATTCACCAATCCTTTCTGTAAGATTCAATCCGCACTTCAAGTGAAAAACGATCTCGGTCCTTGTGCGGATCGTCACGTGGTCGATGAACCGCTCAAACAAATCTCCTTCATAATCGACGCTTGGCTTGGCATGCCCCACGTAGCGGATCAGATCGTTCAGTGAATCCGCCTGATGAAGGCTTCCTGTAACATCCTTCACCAGCCGGTCTTTTTCCGCTGTCAGCGCATCAGCTTCTGATTTAATGTCGTTGTTCTCCTGAGCGTAAATTGCAGGATCCAGGTAACCACGCGTCATGAGCGTTGTCAGGGTCCTTCGGCGCTCTGCGTTTAACTCCAGCTTGCGGTCGATCTGATCAATCTGGCCTAAGTTTTCCTTTTGAAGATCACCGCGCAAAGTATCGAGCAGAGTGTCCAGGATATCAGATACGCTACTTGCCATCACAGAAGCCCAGAAAGAACATGGCGAAGTCACTGATGAAAAAGCAAAAAACGTTGTGGCCCTTTATGGCGCACTTCTCGCTATGAACGAGCATGCCGGAGCAGATGCTGCTGACTCAGTAAGAAACGCTGGGTATGTCGTTTACGCTTATCTCGGAGGACAGGCAAAACGCGAGATCACCTACATGGCAGAGCAATAGTAAACTCATAGCCTCGACCTGCCCCAAATAGTAAAATCGTTTTCTCGTTTTGCCCAAAATAGTAAAATCGTTGACTCGTTTTCTGAAATAGTAAAGTCATAGCCACAACCCTGCTTCTTGACCAGTTCCCGCAGACACAAAAGAGGGTTTCCATCACGCGGAGCACGATCTGCTCCAGGTGACGGAAACCCCTTTATTTCAGGCTTTTTCAGGCCCCTAAGCTCAAGAATGTGTTAGTAGACAGACGGTCTCGACATGCTTCGTCCTCGGGAACAGATCTACCGCCTCGGCGGACCGGAACACATAGCCCCGCTCGGAAAGCAGCTTCACGTCCCGGGCCAGGGTCCCCGGATCGCAGGACACGTACACCAGCCGCTCCGGCGCCATTTCCGCAACCGCTTCAATGACCTCGGCCGAGATCCCCTTCCGAGGCGGATCCACGGTGATCACGTCCGGATGGATGCCCTCGGCGGAGAGCTGCTTGGCGGCCTGCCCCGCGTCGGCACAGAAAAACCGCACGTTTTCAATGCCGTTGCGCCGGGCGTTTTCTTTTGCGTCCTCGATGGCCTGGGGCACTACCTCCACGCCGATGGCCTGTCCCGCGTCCCGGGCCAGACACAGGGTGATGGTGCCGGTGCCGCAGTAGAGATCCAGAACGGTCTCTGTGCCGTGGAGATCCGCCAGCGCAAGGGCCTTTTGATACAGGACCTCTGCCTGGTGGTGGTTGACCTGGTAAAAGGAGGCGGGACTCAGTCGGAACCGCAGAGAGCACAGCTCGTCCTCGATGAAGCCCTCGCCCCAGAGGGTGTGGTAGGTTTCCCCCAGGATCACGTTGTCCGGCCGGGTGTTGACGTTGTGGATCACGGAGGTGACGGCGGGAACTGCCGCCCGCAGTGCCGCCACCAGCTGTTTTGTTTTTGGCAGGGTCTCACTGTTGGCCGTGATACAGACCATCACCGCCCCGGTGACGGCGGCCTTTCGGACAAAAATGTGACGGATGTACCCGGTGCGGGCGGACTCGTCATAGGGGAGAATGTGATACCGCGTCATCCATTCCAGCACCACGCGGGAGATCAGCGACGCCTCCTCCGGCTGGATCAGACAGCGGGTCACGGGGATCAGATCGTGGCTCCTGGAGCGGAAAAAGCCCGCGGCGGGACCGTCCTTCGTCATGGCTACCGGAAACTGGACCTTGTTGCGGTAGCCCTCGCAGGTGGGCGCGGCGGCAATGGCCAGGGGCTCCGGGTCAATGCCGCCGATGCGGCGGAGGGCGTCGGAGACACGCTGGCGCTTGAGCTCCGTCTCCAGGGCGTAGTCCATGTGCATGAAGTCGCATCCGCCGCACTTCCCGAAGTGGGGACACGCCGGCGTCACCCGATGGGGCGACGGCTCCAGGATCTGCTCCAGCCTTCCGTAGACGGCGGTTTTTGTGATCTTGACGATCCGCACGGCGCAGACTTCGCCGGGGATGGCGCCTTTGACAAAGACCGCCCGGTCCTCGATCCGGGCCACGCCCATGCCCTGGCTGGTGCAGCCGGTGATCCCGGCGGTGAAGATCTGATTTTTCTGCATGGCGCGCCTCCTGTGTGAGCATGGCTCTGATACAGATAATATACACGATTTTTGCCCTGGAAGCAATGCGGGATTCCCGGGGCGGCAGAGGTTGTTTTTTTGCCGAATTGTTGATATACTACTATAGATCATCCATGGAAAGGGGAATCGGATCCATGACCGAAGAACAAAAACGGATCCTGGCCGAGCATGAGGCCAAATATATGAAGTTTATGCCCGATCTGGAGGCCATGGGAGAGGACGGGTTCACCTCCTGCGGCGGGAACTGCTCCGCCTGCTCCAGCGACTGCGACTCCCGGCAGGAGGACCAGAAGACCCCCAAGAAGGCCGGCCGCATCGTGGCGGTATTCAGCGGCAAGGGCGGCACCGGAAAATCCGTCATCACCTGCCTGTTGGCGGACCGGCTGCAGCGGATGGGGAAAAAGGTGGGCGTAATGGACGCAGACCTGGCAAATCCCACCATCCATTACCTCTACGGCAAGCTGGACCGGGTCACTGCGGAGGGGGACAAGCTCCTTCCGCTGACAGCTGACAGCGGCGTGGTGTTCATCTCCCAGGGCAACGTGGAAAAGGACCCGAACCAGCCCCTTCTCCAGGAGGGGAAGGACATCGCCGTTGGCGCGCTGAACTTCTATCTGGGCGTCAAATGGCCGGAGGATCTGGACTTCCTGCTGGTGGACATGCCTTCTGGCATTGGCGACGTGCCCCTGCAGATCGGCACCATCATTCCCTTTGACGGGGCGGTGTGTGTCTCCAATCCCTCGGATCTGACGGACTTTCTGGTCAAGAAATCCGTGGGACTCATGAAGATGATCATGATCCCGGTGGTGGGTGTGGTGGAAAACAAGGCGTATCTGTCCACGGAAAACGGTGACATTCTGTTGGGCACCGACCCGGTGGAGCACGCCGAAAATGTGGGCGCGCCGCTGATCGCCACCGTGCCCTTGAGCCTGGAGCTTTCCGTCATGGCGGACTTCGGCCGGATCTCCGACGCGGACGTGCCGGAACTGGCTCCGGCGGCGGAGCTGCTGACCCGATAATGGACTACCGCAGCTGCCGTCTTTGCCCCAGAGCCTGCGGTGCGGACCGCACCGCGGGACAGCGGGGCTTCTGCGGCATGGGGGACCGGATCACCGCCGCCCGGGCCGCCCTGCATTTCTGGGAGGAGCCGCCCATCTCCGGGGAGAGAGGTTCCGGGGCGGTGTTCTTTTCCGGATGTTCTTTGGGGTGCGATTTCTGCCAGAACACGGAGATCAGCCACGGAAAGTTCGGCGCGGAGATCACCACGGAGCGGCTCCGGGAGATCTTTGAAGACCTGATCGCCCAGGGCGCCCACAATATCAATCTGGTGACGGCCACCCACTTCTTGCCCTCCATCCTCCCGGCGCTGGAGAGACCGGTGCCGGTGCCGGTGGTGTACAACTGCGGGGGATACGAGTCGGTGGAGACCCTCCGGGCGCTGGAGGGAAAGGTGGATGTCTATCTGCCGGACCTGAAGTACGCGGAGGCGGAGCTGGCGGCGAAGCTGTCCCATGCGCCGGACTATTTCCCGGTTGCCTGCGCGGCCATCGACGAGATGGTCCGGCAGACCGGTCCCTGCCGGTTTTCGCCGGAGGGGATGCTGGAGAAGGGCGTGATCATCCGGCATCTGATCCTGCCGGGACAGGTCCAGAACAGCCTGAAGGTGCTGGACTATGTGGCGGAGCACTTCCCAAAGGGGACAGTCCTGCTGAGCCTGATGGCCCAGTATGTTCCATCGGGAAAAGTCAAGCACACGCCACCCTTCGACCGGCCCGTCTCGGCGGAGGAATATGAGGCGGTGGTCAGCTGGCTGTATATGCTGGGTCTGGAGGACGGGTTCCTGCAGGAGCCTTCCGCCGCCACGGAGGAATATCTGCCGGACTTTTCACTGGAGGGGATCTTATGATGATCTGCGAGAAGATCGACCTGTACGGGGACCATCGGGTGATGCTCTACACTTACATCCAGAAGTGGACCACGGTGCCGGGACACTATCCCAGGCGGGGCGGCATAGTGGTGCTGCCCGGCGGCGCCTATATGTTCCACGGGGTCAGCGAGGGCGAACCGGTGGCCATGGCCTTTGCTGCGGCGGGCTATAACGCCTATCTGCTCCGGTATTCCATCGGGGCGCGTGCGGCGTTTCCCGGCGCGGCGGCGGATGCCTGCCGGGCAATGAAGGTGATCCGGGAGCGGGCGGAGGAGTTCTGCCAGGATCCGGACAAGCTGGCTCTGTGCGGCTTTTCCGCGGGCGGCCACGCAGCGGCATGCGCCGGGACCATGTGGAACCGGGCGGACGTGATGGAGGCCTCCGGCTGCGAAGACGCCGAGGGGCGGCCCAACGCCCTGATCCTGGGGTATCCCTGCGTCACCGTGGACCTGGAGGGGCAGGGGGATATGTATGCCCGTCTGGCCGGGGACCGGTCCTTGGAGGAGCTCCAGGAGATCGCCTCGGCGGAGAAATGGGTGGGAAGCCACACCCCGCCGGTATTTTTATGGAACATCTACCGGGACAAGATGGTGCCGGTGGAGCACGGTCTCCTGCTGATGGAGGCGCTGGCGAAGCACGACGTGCCCTTTGAGTGCCACACCTACATGGAGGGCAATCACGCCTCCGCGCTGAACACCCCGGCCTCCTCTCTGGGAGATCCGGTGCGGGAGAATCCCCGGGTGGCCCGGTGGATGGAGGACTGCCGGAGCTGGCTGGGGCTGGTCTTCGGCACGCCGGAGCTGGACGTGCCCCAGGAGAACATGCGGTCCATGGCGGAGGACCGGGCTCATCTGGGGATCCCCGCGTTCCGGTTCCCGGAGTAAACTGAAACAGCAGGTGAAACAATGATTATCAAGGATTTTAAAGGAAAAAGCCCGGTGCTGACCGGCGCGTATCTGGCCGAGGACGTGTCCGTTATCGGCGACGTGGTGGTGAAGCCCGGCGCTTCCATCTGGTACGGGACGGTGCTCCGGGGGGATACGGACGCCATCATCATCGGGGAGAACACCTCCGTGCAGGATAACTCTGTGGCCCACTGTTCGGCGGGCATTCCCACCATCATCGGCGCGAACTGCGTGGTGGGCCACAACGCCATCCTCCATTCCTGTACGGTGGAGGACGGATGCCTTATCGGCATGGGCGCCACCCTGCTCGACGGCTGTCATATCGGTGCGGGGAGCATCGTGGCTGCGGGGGCAGTGGTATCGCCTAACAAGGTGATCCCGCCGAACTCCATGGTCATGGGTGTGCCGGGCCGTGTGGTCAGGACTCTGTCCGCGGAGGACACTGTGCCCATCGGCTGGTCCGTCCAGCACTATCTGGACTATGCAAAGGAACAGTTTGAACCCCAGGAGTGAGAAGATATGGTCTACATAGATAAATCCCTGTGCATCGGCTGCGGCCAATGCACGCGGGTATGCCCCATGGGCGTGCTTGTCCCGGGAACTGCGGACCGGACGCCGGAGGTCCATCCCCGCCGCCGCTGCATTCAATGCATGCACTGCGCCGCCGGATGTCCGAACATGGCCATCCGGTTTGAGGAACTGACGCCGGAGGAGGTCTATCCGGAACTGCCGGAGACGGCGTCTTCCCTGGAGAAACTGATCCGCCGGCGGCGCTCCGTCCGCTCCTATTCGGAGAAGCTCCCCCCGAAGGAGCTGATCCAAAAGGCACTGGACACCGCCAATTTTGCCCCCAGCGGGAAGAACCAGCGGGCCTACCGTTATACGGTGGTCTGGGGGAAGAAGCGGGTCGCAGCCCTGCGGGACAAGTGCCTTTCCCTCTGCGCGGAATACGGGGAGGCCCCGGAGCTGAACAAGCTCTTTGCCGCCGGGACGGATCTTCTGACCTGCGGCGCTCCCTGCATGATCGTGGCCTGGAGTCCGGATGGATGCCTGAATCCGGTGCTGGACCCGGCGGTGAGCATGGCCCAGCTGGAGCTGCTGCTGGTGCAGGAGGGGCTTTCCACCTGCTGGGGCGGCTATCTCCGGCAGGTCAGCGACCGGTTTCCGGAGATCCGAAAGGATCTGGGACTGGGAGAGAACGACCGGGTGCGCTGCGCCCTGATGGTCGGCTATGCCAAAGGGGAGAAGTATCTGCGGACGGTGTGGCGTCCGGCGGCGGAGGCCCTCTGGCTGGAGGGAGAGGAATGACGGACGTCCGGACGGTGCAGCCGGGACAGAAATACCGGCACTTCAAGGGAAAACTCTACCAGATCCTCTGCGTGGCCCGGCACACGGAAACGGAGGAGGAACTGGTGATCTACCAGGCGCTCTATGGGGATTTCGGCATTTACGCCAGACCGAAAGCCATGTTCCTCAGCGAAGTGGACCGGAGGAAATACCCCGAGGCCCCGCAGAAATACCGGTTTGAATTGGTATAAATGTCCAAATACCGGATAAAAAAACGAAAAAACCTGGCCTGAAACAGAAAAGTATTGCCAAATCAGGCCAAAAACCCTTGCAAATCCGCAGGTTTTGTGTATAATTAAAAATGACAATTTGGTAACAACAGTTACAGGAAACCTGCAGGAGGCGCTATGAAACAACTCAATCAAAAATTGCTTCGCGTGTTTTACATATTTGTCCTTGGCGCGCTGCTGGCGCTGCCGGCGCTGGCAGCTGATCTGACCGGTACCATGACGGTGCAGCCCACGCAGGAGATCGAGGCCCAGGCCTGGAACGCAGACGCGGATCCGGAGGCCGGAATGGTCAACAACGAGCTGCTGGCCGCCGGGGGATATGTGGATCACACCATCGGATCCTACGGGCTGGCTATGATCAAGAAGTTCGAGGGGTTCGCGGAGACTGCATACTATGACTACAGCCAGTATTCCATCGGATACGGCTCCAATTATAATTATGCGGTCAAAATGTTCCCTGAGATCGCCAAAACCGGGAAAATCACCGAGGCCCAGGCCACGGAAGTGCTGAAATCCATGATCAACCATCCGAAGGACAGTGAGTATCCCTCGGGCGGATTTGCGGTTTGGCTGAACGGCGCCCTGAAAGACCGGGGAATTGCCGTCAATCAGAATCAGTTTGACGCGCTGGTCAGCTTTACCTACAACGTGGGAAGCGGCTGGTGGAGCTATCGGAACGACGACGGAAGCTGGTGCATGCTCCGGCAGATGCTGGAGGACAGCCCCGCCAACTGGACGGAGAGCCGTGTACAGAAGTCTTTCGGCTCCTGGGTCAACGCAGGCGGCGTTCGGCTGGAGGGTCTTGTGGCCCGCCGGAAGGAGGAAGCCACCCTGTTCTGTACTCCGGTAAAGGGAACGGAAACGACAGTGGAGAGCGTTTCCGGCGGCCCGTTCCTGGATGTTGCGCAGGGAAAGTGGTACTACACCAATATTTCTACCGCCTATGACCGTGGCCTGATGAGTGGATACGGAAACGGATATTTCGGTCCGGAGGATGATGTCACCCGCGCGCAGATGGTCACCGCGCTGGCCAAGCTGGTAGGATCGGAAGCCACGTCCTTCAGCGGATCGGGGAACAGCTTTTCTGATGTGCCCGCCGGGAAATGGTACTCCCGTCCCGTCAGCTGGGCGTACAGCAACGGCATCGTCAACGGCACCGGAGACGGCCGCTTTGATCCGGACTCGAAGATCACCCGGCAGGACCTGTGCTGCGTCCTGGCGCGTTACCTCAAGAGCATCGGCAAGTCCGCAGGGGCGACGCCGGCCTCCTTCGCTGACGACGGAAAGATCAGCGGATATGCCAAAGAGAGTGTCTATTTCTGCGCCAGCCTTGGTCTGATCAAGGGCGTGGGAGACGGAAACTTTGCGCCGAAGGATGTGTTGAGCCGGGCACAGCTGGCAACGATCCTGGTGCGGATGGACGACCTTTTGGGGTAAAACAGCGAGGCAGGAAAAAAGGAGACCCATATTTATGCGGGATATTTATCTGATCGATTTTGAAAATGTGGCGTCCGAGGGCCTCAGCGGTATCACCTACCTGAGTCCCGAGGATGAGGTTATCATCTTTTACAGCAACAATTCCAACCGGCTGAGCATGAAAATGCACATCCTGATTGGAAAGAGCGTTTGCAAATGCAACTATTTTGAGGTCACGGTGGGCGGAAAGAACGCGCTGGACCATCAGATCTCCACATGGCTGGGGTATTTGATCGGCACCCGCGCCGCAGACCGGAACTACTACATCGTGTCCAAGGACATGGGATACAAGTTCGTGGCCAGCTTCTGGACAGAAAGCGCCATGCGCCCCAGCGTCCGGTGCATCGACAACATCCGGGCGGCCGGCCGCATCGGAAGATCGCGCACCGTGAAAGAGACGGAGCCGGAAGAGACGGCCCTTCCCGCGCCAGTGCAGACCCCGGCGGAGATCCCTGCCGAACCCGCAGCGGAGCCTGTTCCCGCGGAGCCTGTTGTATCCGCCCCGGTTCCCGCCGAGCCGGTTGCGCAGGAGCCGCAGCCGGAAAAACCGGAGCCCCCGGCGCCGGTGTCCCCTGTGGAGGAACCTCCGGTACAGAAGGCTCCGGCCAGACGGACGTTCTTCGGCGTGGTGCTGCCGGATTGGCCGGAACCTGCCAAAGCTGCGGAACCCGCCCCGGCAGAAGAGCCCGCGGCCGAACCGGCAGCGGAGGAAGCTCCCGCCCCGGCGGAAGAGCCTGCCCCGGCGGAAGAGCCTGCCCCGGCGGAGCCCGTTCCCGAGGCGGAACCCGCCCCAGCGGTGGAATCCGCGGGAGAATGGCCGCCGCTGGAGGATAAACCCGACGAAGAGGGCATCCCGGCGTCCCGGTCCAGAAGCCGCAGCCGGAGCCGCCGCAGCCGGAGCCGCAGCGGACGGAACAGCGCGCAGAAGGAGACGGCGGAGCCTGTTGAGACGGCTGAGTCCCAGCCGGAACCGGAACAGCAGCCGGAGAAAAAGACCGCCCGCCGGGAGAAAAAACCTGCGGCGAAAAGCGTAAAGCCGGCAGAACCCAAGCCGGAGAAAAAGACGGAGGCCAAGGCAAAGCCGGAGAAGAAGACGGAGAAAAAGCCGAATATCAGCGGCCTGATCGCTCCCTATCCCGGCCTGCAGGAGGCCCATCTTCAGCAGCTGATCGCGGAGAACCGGAAGCAGGTGCTCTGCAACACCCTGCGCAAGCAGCTGGGCCAGGAAAAGGGCCTTGCCCTCTACAACGAGATCAAAAAGATCGCGTTCAAGTAAAAAAGGAAATGGCGCCGCATCTGCGGCGCCATTTTTTGGTATCAAATGGAACACGGGGAGTGAAACAGAACCTTGAAACCTGACTCCGGCCCGATATAATAGAAAGTAACAGAGTAAAGGGGGAATCAGAATGAGGATTCCTGCAGTTCGAGGGGCTGCGGTACTGCTGAGCCTGCTGCTTCTGTCCACCGGTGTGCTGGCGGCGGATATGGGGATGATGCCGCCGGAGATGATGGGACCGCCGCCCGGTGGAGGTCCCGGCGGCGGGGACGGCGCGCCGTCTGCTGCGGCCATCGTGATCACAGACGGCCGGGAGGATCCAGAGGCGGAATATGATCCCGGTGCCTACGCCCAGTGGATCAGTCTGGAGGAGGGCCTGGTCATCGACGGCCTGGAGCTGACCAGCGGCGACTACGGGTTCAACGGCCTGACTGTGTCCGGTCCGGAATCCGTGGTGCAGCTTCGGAACGGCATCATTCGGCTCCGCACGGATACGCCCGTCTCCGGAGAGGAGACCGGCGGCGCCGCAGTCAATGTGGACAACGGCGCGTCACTCTTTGTTTCGGACTCCAGCCTCGTGGTGGACGGCGCGGCCCGATATGTGACCGCGGCGTACAATGACGGGACGCTGGTGGTGAACAATTCCCTGGTGCAGTCCACGGGCAGCAACGCCAACACCGCGGAGATTGCGGAGCCCTTTTCCAACGAGGCCCTGCTGATCTCTGGAACTGCCCGGGCCAACTTCTCCATCGGCGCCACACAGACCTATTACTTCAACTCCACCTGCGTGGCCGAGGGATGGGCGGCGCTGTCCACCGATTCCGCCATGGGAAACGGCCTGGATCTCTACGCCTACAACACCGACGGCATTGCCGAACACGGCGGCTACGGTACCTATGCCGATACCAACTGTCGGGTCTGGCTCTACGGATCCCGGCTCAACGCAGCGGAGATCGGCGCCATCATCTCCAAATCGGGACAGATCACCGCCTGTGCCGCGGAGGACGCCCCGGAGGAAATCCTGGCGTATAACGAAGGACCTGAGGCAGAGGGAGGCACCTCCATTCTGGGCGGACGGAACGCCGTGATGATCCATGCGCCGGACATGATGGGCGCCGGGCTGTGGGCGGCGGACTGCGGCACCTTTACCGCCCGGGACGCCAGTCTGATCACCACGAAAGAACTGCAGTCCGCCAAGGACTACTATGACTACGGGGCGGCGGTCGGCGCGTATATCGACTATGTATCCGGATCGGTGTTCCTGATTCGCTCCACCTCCGCCGACATCGAGCTGCAGAATGTGGAGATGGAATCCTACAACAACACCCTGGTTCACACGGTGCTCAACGCCGACGCCATGGGCAACTTCCTTTCCCCTGGGGACGGGGATCAGGTGAAGCCTGTTTCCGTCTCTATGACGGATATGGACGTGGCCGGGGACATCCGCCATGAGGACTACCAGCGCCGCATGGAGGTGACGCTGGACCATGCTACCCTGTCCGGCAACATCGTCTCCGGCACCATGGAGAGCTGGAATCAGACCTGGGAGGAATTCGGCGAAGTCAACTGGGTGGTGGATGACAGCTTTGACGCAGTCTATGGCGTGAACCTGACCATGAAGGACGGGGCGGTCTGGAATGTGACCGGAACCTCCAGTCTCACGGGCATGACCCTGGAGGAGGGCGCGGTCCTCAACGGAACCGTGACCCTGGACGGGGAGGAACTGACTCCGGAGCCGGGCGTCAGCTATGCAGGCGCGATCCAGGTTACCGGTAATTATGAGCCGGAGCCAGAACAGGCATCGGAACCGGAGCAGGAGCCGGAACAGGAGGAGCCGGAAACAGTTCCGGAAGCCGCACCGGAGCCCGTTCTGCAGTCCCCCGTGCCGGAGGAAACGCCTGCTGCGGAAGAGCCGGAAGCGGAGGAGCCCCAAAAGGATGACCGCGGCAGGAAAACAGGGACCGCCGTAGCCATCGGAGTGGCGCTGATGGCGGCGCTCGGAGGAGGCGGCACCGCGATGCGGAAGAAGAAACAGAAATGAGAAAAGACCCGCGGGAGGAAAAATCCCGCGGGTCATTGACATTTCAGGGGGAACTCGCTATAATAGCACATACATAAGAAAAGGCTTTGAAGGAACCAGTACCGTTTTCCGGGATTGCAGAGAGAGGAGCAAAGGCTGAAAGCTCCTTATGACGGGGATGCGGGAACACCAGTCCGGAGCCGCCGCGGGTCAAAAACGCGGACGTTGCCCTCGTTACGGGACAAGAGTGAAACCATGAGGTGGAACCGTGCACTGCACCCTTATGAGCCGTAGGGCTTGTAGGGGTTTTTTGTTTGGCGTTTTTGGTCCGACAAATCGGGATTTGTGGAGGCGATATAGATGGAGCTGAGATTGGCAAATTTGCAGGAAGCGAGAATATGCTACCAATGCATTGAAGATGCGAGAGCATACCACAAATCTTTGGGCTTTGAACAGTGGCATCCCGATTATCCCACTGAACAGACAATTCTTGATGATATTGCTCAAAACATCGGATATGTGTTTGTGAAAGAAAATGAGGTCATTGGCTACTGCTGCATTATAATCGGCGAT
>JAFUFT010000004.1 GCA_017469795.1 Oscillospiraceae bacterium | reverse complement strand
CTGCATGATGCAGCGCTATCCCCTCGAGGAGCTCAAGAAGATCGCCAAGTATCTGGCCGGCATCCCCGGCTACGAGAAGTGCGTCCGCTTCGAGCGCGAGTATCAGTCCCCCCGGGCGATGCTGGCCAAGTTCGACGCGGCACAGGCTTCCAAGAAGTAATGAAACACGCTGCCCCGGAACGGTTTCGTTCCGGGGCTTTTTTGTTTCATGAAACGATGGAAACACCTTTTCAAAATCAAAAAGCTATGTTATATTCGTACTGTAAACAAAAAATACCAAGGAGGAAACGAGATGAAATTTCAGAAAAAGGCAGTCATTTTTGATCTGGACGGCGTGATCTGCTTCACAGACCGCTTCCACTATCAGGCGTGGAAAGCCCTGGCGGACCGGTTGGGCATCTACTTCGATGAGAAGATCAACGACCGGCTTCGGGGCGTCAGCCGCATGGCTTCTCTGGAGATCATCCTGGAGCGGGCGACCGAAGCCTACACCCAGGAGCAGAAAGAAGCCTTCGCCGAAGAGAAAAACAACACCTATCGGGAACTTCTGAAAAACATGAGCCCCGCCGACCTGACGGACGAAGTGAAGAACACGCTGATCGAGCTTCGCAACCGGGGCTACAAGCTTTCCATCGGTTCCTCCAGCAAGAATACCAAGTTCATTCTGGAGCGGATCGGCCTGGGTGATTTCTTCGACGCCATCGCCGACGGTACGGATATCACCCACTCCAAACCCGACCCGGAGGTATTCCTGTGCTCCGCGAAGAAGATCGGTATGGATCCTGCCGACTGTGCGGTGGTGGAGGATGCCAAGGCGGGCATCCAGGCGGCCAAGGCTGCGGGCATGACGGCTCTTGCCCTTCATGGAGATGCGGAGAACTGCGGCGAGGAGGACTACAACCTCGTGAACTTCGCCGACCTGCTGAACATTCTGTAAGGGGGATCTGCCATGCTGGACTTCAGTATGGGAAAAGGCTGGGCCCTGGACGAAACCAGCTTTGACCCTGCGTTTTTCGGAAAAGTAGAGGCGAATTTCTCTCTGGGCAACGGCTACCTGGGACTGCGCTCTGCCCATGAGGAGAACTATCTGGGACAGACCCGGGATCTGCTGGTGGCCGGCACCTTTGACCGGTTTTCTCCGGAGGAGGTCACGGAGCTGCCCAACGCCGCAGATGTGACGAATATCGAGATCACCCTCAACGGGGAACGGTTTGACCTGACCACCGGGCGGATCATGTACTATGTCCGGCGGCTGGACCTGAAGACGGGAATGCTGAGCCGGGACGTGACCTGGCAGTCTCCCAAGGGGGAGCTCTATTCTCTTCATTTCAAGCGGATCGTCTCCCTGAAGCGGCTGCACACTATCGCGTTTCAGATCTCCGTTATCCCCAGACAGGAAACGATGATCCGCTTCCAGTCCGGCATCGACGGACGGATGACCTGCGACGGCTCCCAGCATTTTACCGAGGGACAGACCAGATTCTACGACAAAAAGTACCTGCAGTTTGTGCCCCGGACCATCCAGTCCGACATTACCTTTGTGGTGGACGCCACCCACGATTTCTATGCAAACGGCGAAGAGACGCAGCCCGTGAGCGACATCAACATCAGCCGCAGGCATATGTTCTCCAACTTCACGCTGGAGGCCGAGGCCGGCGAGGTTGTCACCATGGAGAAGTTCTGCAATGTGTTCACCACCCGGGACCGGGAGGCTGCCGGTATGACCACGGCGGAACTGCAGGCCTTCGCGCTGGACCGGCTGAAAGAAGATCAGGCGGCGGGCTTCCAGAGCCTGGCGGAGGAGAGCGCCGCGGCCTGGCGGGAAAAGGTCTGGGACCGAGTGCCCATCACCGTCGACGGGCCGGAGTTCGACCAGCTGGTGATCCGGTTCGCCCAGTACCACCTTCAGCTGATGACCCCCGCCCACGACAACCGCATGAACATCGGCGCCAAGGGCTTCTCCGGCGAGGGCTACAAGGGCCATGTGTTCTGGGATACGGAGATCTTCCTGCTGCCCTACTTCATCTTCAACATGCCGGAGGCGGCCCGGAGCTTGGAGGAGTACCGCTATCTCTCTCTGCCCGGCGCCCATGCCAAGGCAAAGCATAACGGCTACGATGGGGCCCAGTTCCCTTGGGAGAGCGCCTGGCTGGACGACGGCGAGGTCACCCCGGAGTATATGGGCACCGACGTAGTCACCGGACAGCTCATCAAGGTCTGGACAGGCTTCATCGAGATCCACATCACATCGGATGTGGCCTTCGGCGCCTGGAGCTACTACAAATGCACCGGGGATCAGGATTTCATGGACAAATACGGCTACGAGCTGATCTTCGACTGCGCCAAATTCTGGGCCAGCCGTCTCGAACCCGGCGAGGACGGCCTCCTGCACATCAACGACGTGGTCGGCCCGGATGAATACAAGGAACACGTGGACGACAACGCCTTTACGAACTATCTGGCCAAGTGGACCATCGACAAGGCGATCGAGTATGCGGACCTGCTTTCCGAGGAGAATCCGGAGCTGTTCGCGCAGCTGGAGGCCAAGCTGGGCATCATGGAACTGCGGGAGAAGTGGGCCTATGCCTCGGCCTTCATGTTCCTGACCAAACCCAACGAAAACGGCGTGCTGCCCCAGGACTCCACCTATCTGACGCTCCAGGACATCGACCTGACCAAGTACAAGAATCAGGCCCATGTGGGCGGCATCTACAAGGACTACAACCAGGAACAGATCACCAAGATGCAGGTTTCCAAGCAGGCCGACGTGATGGTGCTGTTCTATCTGCTGGAGGATTTGTTCCCCCGGGAGGTCAAGGTGTCGAGCTTCAACTACTACGAGCCCCGTTGTCTCCACGACTCCTCCCTGAGCCTCTGCACCCACTCCATGCTCTCCGCCGATGTGGGCAATGTGGAGCAGGGATATCAGATGTTCCAAAAGGCGTGCATGATCGATCTGGACAACGCCAACCCCCACTCCTCTGACGCGGGCATCCACGCCGCCTCTATGGGCGGACTGTGGCAGTGCGCGGTGCAGGGCTTCGGCGGCCTCCGGATGCTGGGCGGCAAGCTGCGGATCAGCCCCAACATGCCCCAGGCATGGAATTCTCTTCGCTATACCGCCATGTGGCAGGGTCAGCGGATCGCAGTCACGGCAGAACAGAACCGGGTGGAACTGGTCAACGAGACCGGGTCCGGTCCGGTGGAAGTGGAAGTGTGGGGCGCAGCCTACACACTGACCGACAGGCTGACGGTGACAAAATAGGAGGCGGTTTCTGTGTATTTGGGAATCGATCTGGGCGGCATCAATGTTGCCGCGGCGCTGGTCAGCGATACCGGAACGATCAAAAAACAGCGGTCCACGCCCACACCCCGGACCCCGGAAGGCGTTGCGGATGTGATCGCGGAGCATGTACGGCAACTGCTGGGAGACAGAAACGAGACGGTGGAATACATCGGTCTGGGATCTCCCGGTGTCATCGACACGGAGCACGGCGTGGTGGAATACTGGTCCAACCTGAATTTCCACGATGTGCCCCTTGCGGAGATGATCGAGGAACGCACAGGCCTGCCTGTTCTGATGGAAAACGACGCGGGCTGCGCTGCACTGGGCGAGTACATTGCCGGGGCGGGCAAGGGCAGCTCCTCCATGGTGGTCATCACCCTGGGTACAGGCATCGGCGGCGGCGCAGTACTGGGCGGAAAGCTCTACACCGGCCTCAATCATGCCGGTCTGGAGGTGGGACACTTTGTACTGGAGCACAACGGACGGCCCTGCACCTGCGGCCGGAAGGGCTGCTTTGAGACCTACTGCTCCGCAACAGCCCTGATCCGGGAGCTGCGGAAAGCCATGGAACAGGCGCCGGAGAGCCTGCTTTGGACCCTGGCGGGCAGCCTGGAGAAGGTCAACGGAAAACTGATCTTTGAGGCGTATCAGCAGGAGGATCCTGCCGCCTGCCGGGTGGTGGAGGAGTTCCTCAGCTATCTGGGGGACGGCGTGGTCAGTCTGGTGAACATCTTCCAGCCGGAGGTGTTCTGCATCGGCGGCGGAATCGCCGGAGCCGGAGAGCTGATCCTCGATCCGGTCCGGAAGATCCTGGATGCGGAGGATTACGCCCGGGGCAATCCCCTTCGGACCAGACTGATGAAGGCGCAGCTTGGAAACGACGCGGGACTTATCGGTGCGGCCATGCTGCGGGATTTTCGCCACAGATAACGAGCGGCGCGGCTTCGGGACACCGGAGCCGCGCGGTTCCTTACGTCCGCTTGACACAGGCACGGAGGACAGACTTTACTGGATCCTGTAAGACCGGAAAAGAGAGGGGGCCGCTATGAAACGGAGTTTAAAGGAATGGGGGATCCGCGTGGGGATCCTGCTGGCAGGACTGGCCATCGCCCATCTGGGCGTGACGCTGTTTTTGCTGTCGGATCTGGGGTCAGATCCCTTCAATGTGCTGATCCAGGGGCTGTTCCGCGCTCTGCAGCGTGTGACCGGATGGGAAGTGCTGACCCACGGGAGAGTCCATATGGCTGTGAGCCTGCTGATTATCGGTGTGCTGCTGGCGGTGGACCGCAGCTATGTTAAGATCGGCACGGTCCTGTGCATGGCCTTTGGCGGTCCGATCATCGATTTTTACACCTGGGTCCTGAACCCGGTATTCGGGGCGGACACGGGACTGCCGGTGCGGATCGGGATGCTGGTGGCGGGCTGCGTGATCCTGGCCTATGGAATGACCATCGTGATCCGGTCCGACGCGGGCACCGGCCCCAATGATCTGGTGGCGGTCGTCATCAGCGATAAGATCCGGAAGCCCTTCAGTATCATCCGGGTCCTGGTGGACGCGGCGTTCGTGGCCGCAGGTTTCCTGCTGGGTGGACTTGTCGGTGCAGGCACGCTGGTATGCGTGGTGCTGGTGGGGCCGGTGGCGGGATGGTTTCTTCCGGTCAACGGCAGGCTGGTGGAACGGATCCTGAAGGCTGCCGGCATCAAAACAGAATAAAACAGGGGACCTCCGGATCGATTCATTCGCTCCGGAGGTCCTGCCTTTCTGTGTGAGGTTCTTGTGGAGTTGAACAACTGGTTTGTGCATATATGCCAAATAGTAATGAAAATATGTAAAATAATTATGATAAATTGCTTTGATTCAGTTGCAAAACAGAAATGTGATTTGGTACAATATACCTGTGTTATTCTCTGTTTTTCATGTTAAAAACATCAGCGAGGAGGAGAGTCATGGAACTGAAGCATCAGGATGTCATCAAAAAACTGACGGTGGAGGAGAAATGCCATTTGCTCTCGGGCCGGGACTTCTGGTCCACGGTCAGCGTGGAGGCCAAGGGCGTTCCCAGTATCAATCTGTCGGACGGTCCTCACGGGATCCGCAAACAGGAGGGCGCTGGAGATCAGTTGGGTCTGAACGGGTCGCTTCCCGCCACCTGTTTTCCCACCGCGGCTACCATCGCCAATTCCTGGGACCCGGAACTGGGCGAGAAGATCGGCGAATGTCTCGGAGAAGAAGCCGCCAGTCAGGATGTGGCCGTCCTGCTTGGCCCCGGCCTGAACATCAAGCGCAACCCGCTCTGCGGCCGGAACTTTGAGTACTTCTCGGAAGACCCCTATCTGGCGGGCAAAATGGCCGCCGGGTACATCCGGGGCATGCAGAAAAACGGTATTTCCGCCTGCCCGAAGCATTTCGCCGCCAACAATACGGAGCTTCGCCGTCAGGCGTCCAACTCCGTGATGGATGAGCGGACCCTCCGGGAGATCTATCTGACCGGCTTTGAGATCGCCGTGAAGGAAGCGGATCCCCTGAGCATCATGTCCTCCTACAACATGGTCAACGGCGTCTATGCCAATGAAAACGAGCATCTGCTGCAGGAGATCCTGCGGGATGACTGGGGCTTCCGGGGCTTCGTGGTGTCCGACTGGGGCGCCTGCAACGACTTCGTGGACGGCGTCCGGGCGGGCAGCCATCTGGAGATGCCCACCACCGGCGGCGACTCCGCCGAGTACCTGAAGAAGGCCATCTATGAGGGCAAGATCTCTGAGGACCTGGTGGATAAGAGAGTCGACGAGCTTCTGGACGTGGTCTTTTCCACCCATGAGGCGGTCAGCAAATACGCGGGTCACGAATTTGACGTGGACGCCCATCACGCCATGGCGCAGAAGGCCAGCGAGGAATCCATTGTCCTGCTGAAAAATGAGGGCGGCATCCTGCCGCTGGCTCCCAATACGAAGGTTGCCGTGATCGGTGACTTCGCCGAGACGCCCCGGTATCAGGGCGCCGGCTCCTCCGTGGTGAATCCCACCAAGCTGGATTCCACCATGGGCGTGATCGGGAACTATGCCTTCGACGTGGTTGGCTTTGAAAAGGGCTATCCCAGAGTGGGTGCCGGCGACGCCGCCATGCAGCAGAAGGCTGTGGAGCTGGCAAAGAAGGCCGATGTGGTACTGCTGTATCTTGGCCTCGATGAGATCTCCGAGTCCGAGGGACTGGACCGGTCTCACATGAAGCTTCCTCAGAGCCAGATCGATCTTTTGGAGGCTGTGGCCGCCGTCAACGAAAAGGTTGTCATTGTCATGTCCGCCGGCTCCGCGGTGGAAATGCCCTGGCTGGACAAGTGCAAGGCCATGGTTCACGGCTATCTCTGCGGCCAGGCCGGCGCGGGCGCTGTGCTCAAGGCGATCCTGGGCGAGATCAACCCCTCCGGCAAGCTCTCTGAGAGCTATCCGGTCAAATACGAGGATGTGTCCTCCGCTCCCTACTTCCCCGCCGAGCAGCGGAATGTGGAGTACCGGGAGGGCCTGTACGTGGGCTACCGCTACTTTGAGACCGCCAAGGTCCCGGTGCTGTTTCCCTTCGGCTACGGCCTGAGCTATACCACCTTTGCGTATTCCAATCTGAAGGTCACCGACAAGGAGGCCACCTTCACCATCACCAACACCGGAAACGTGGACGGTGCGGAAGTGGCGCAGCTGTACGTCAGCCCCAAAGCGGCGAAGGTGTTCCGGCCTGCCAAGGAACTCAAGGGCTTTACCAAGGTGTTCCTGAAGGCCGGGGAGAGCAAGACCGTTACCATTCCTCTCGACGACAAGGCCTTCCGGTATTTCAACGTCGTGACCGACAAATTCGAGATCGACGGCGGCGAGTACGACATCCTCATCGGCGCCAGCGTGGCGGATATCAAGCTCACCGGCACGGTGACCGTGACGGGTACCGACGCGCCTGTGCCCTTCGATATGGCGGAAATGCTGCCCTGGGCCTCCGGCCAGGTGAAGAACGTCAGCGACGAAGAATTTGAGAAGCTGCTGAAGCAGCCCATTCCCGACGGAAAGTGGGCGGGCACGCTCCAGATGAACGACGCCATCTGCCAGCTCTACTACGCCAAGAGCCTGAAGGCCAGGTTTGTATACAAGATCATGACCGGGATGCTGAACAAGTCCATCGCCAAGGGCAAGCCGGATCTGAATATCATCTTTATCTACAACATGCCCTTCCGGGCCATCGGCAAAATGGCCGGCGGCATGGTGTCGCAGGATATGTGCGAGAGCATTGTCCAGATCGTCAACGGCCATGGCATTGCCTTCCTGAAGGGCCTGGGCGGACTTATCGGCGGGTTCTTTAAGCAGCAGAAGGTCATGAAGCAGGCCAAGCAGATCAAGTAAGGAGGAGTCATATGGAAGAGAAAAAGCAAAACGCCTTTATGTCCTGGTGGATGCCCAAGTGGAGGAGTTTTGAGGAGAAGTCCCCCACGGCGGCGAAGTGGATCTACAAGATCTTCTACTTCTTTGTGTTTTCCATGGGCGTAACGATCATCCAGTTCATCATTCTGCTGTTTCTGCCGAAGATGCTGGGCATGGATCTGGCCTCCAGAGAGGCCATGTGGCCCCGGGGTGTGGAGTTCGACCTGCTGGGCAGCCATGTGAAGTGGTGCCTGGTGGGCGCGGAGGTCCTCTATGACTCCGCAGGAAAGGTCATTATCGGTGGAGGCCTTGGCGCTGCCATCGCCAACTGGGTGGCACCCTTTATCGCCCAGTGCATCAACTTCCCCCTGCAGCGGAACATCACCTTCAAATCCCACGGCAATGTAGCCTTCCAGATTTTCTGGTACTTCATCGCCTGGGTGCTGATCTCCCTGATCACCGGCGGCCTCACCAACCTCTTCAAGCCCGTGATCGTGGACCATCTGGGCACCGGCGTCTTCAGCCTGATCCAGACGGTCATCATCGGCGGCGTCTCCATGGTGGTCATGTTCTTCGTGTTCATGATCATCTTCCCGGAGGGCGAAGCCAAGAAAGAGGAGTAATTTATTGTAGTTCGGCAGCTTCCTTGCGCTGCTGGATATATGGTAAGCATCAAGAAGAATAAGGAGGAAAATCATGCAACAATTCTTAACCAACACCCTGGGCCCCATTTTCTATGGCATGGGCGTCAGCGAGGCTGATTTCACCTCGTATCTCGGGATGTGCATGGGCTACGTCTACGGCATTCTCGCCGCGATCGTAGTTTTGATCATCGTCCTGATCGCGGCCCACTGGGTCAAGAAAGGGTCAAAGGCTCTGACCCGCGGCATCGCCGTCATTGCCTTTATTCTGGTTGTTGCGATCCTGGCCAACGCCGTGTGCTTAGGGCCGCTTCGCTCCAACATTTCCACCGTCCTCAGCGGCTCCAACGTCAGCCTCTCGGATGAGACTGTCGCCGCCTCCAAGGACGTCATCAAGAAGGTGGGCGAGGAAGGCTTCGTTCTGGTGAAGAACAACGGCATCCTGCCGCTGGCCGCCGGAAACCTGAATGTCTTCGGCTGGGGCTCCACCAATCCCATCCTGGGCGGCACCGGATCCGGTTCTTCTGACGGTTCCAGCGCTGTGGGGATTCTCCAGTCCCTCAGCGAGGCGGGCTTTACCACCAATGCGGACCTGACCAAGCTCTACACGGATTACGCCACCGAGCGTCCCACCGTGGCCATGCAGAATCAGGACTGGACTCTGCCTGAGCCCACCGTGGACGCCTACACCGACGCGGTCATGACCCAGGCCAAGGGCTTCTCGGACACTGCGGTCATCGTGATCTCCCGGTCCGGCGGTGAGGGCGCCGACCTGCCCACCGACATGAACGCCGTGATCCATGGCACCTACAACATTGCCAGCCAGGTCTCCGTGACCGGACAGTATGGCTACTACAACGGTGTTTACACCAACAACGGCAACTATGACGACTTCGAGCCCGGCGAGCATTATCTGGAGCTCTCCGTCACCGAGGAAAACATGGTTGAGAAAGTTTGTTCCGAGTTCGACAACGTTGTTGTCATCATCAATGCCAACAACGCCATGGAGCTGGGCTGGGTGGATGAGTATCCCCAGATCGGCGCTGTGATCCTGGCCCCCGGCGCCGGCAACACCGGCCTTCTGGGCCTGGGCGAGATCATGTCCGGTGCGGTCAATCCCTCCGGCAAGACCGTCGACACCTACGTCAAGGATCTGACCGCCACGCCTACCTGGAACAACTTCGGCAACTTCGCCTACTCCAACGTGGATGATCTGAAGAACAAGATCGCCGCTGCCGATCCCGCTTACGAAGGCAACATGGCGTTCGTGAACTATGTGGAAGGCATCTATGTGGGCTACAAGTTCTATGAGACCGCCGCGGAGGAAGGCCTGATCACCTACGAGGATGAGGTCCAGTATCCCTTCGGCTACGGCCTGAGCTACACCACCTTTGACAAGACCATCGCAAACTTCAACTTCGACGGCACCAACGTTACCTTCGATGTCAACGTCACCAACACCGGCAGCGTGGCCGGCAAGGACGTGGCGGAGATCTACTTCACGCCTCCTTACACCAACGGCGGCATCGAAAAGGCCTCTGTGAACCTGATTGACTTCCAGAAGACCGACGTGCTGGAGCCCGGCGCCTCCCAGACCCTGTCCTTCAGCATTCCCGCTGAGGATATGGCCTCCTATGATTCCGAGGGCATCAAGATCGCGGGCGGCGGCTACATTCTGGAAGCCGGCGACTACAAGATCTCCGTGCGCTCCGATTCCCACACCGTGGCTGCGGAAGAGACCTTCAACGTAGCCTCCGACGTGGACTACTCCGGCGGACGTTCCAGCGATCTGGTTCCCGCCAACAACCAGTTCGAGGACTACTCCCGCGGCGACTTTGAGCAGCTGAGCCGCGCCGACGGCTTTGCCAACTATGAAACCGCCACTGCGGCACCCGCGAACTTTGAGATGAGCGCGGAAGTCCGCGCGGCTGTGGAGCCTAAGACCTTCGGCACCTATGATCCCACTGCCTATGACGATGCGTCCGACGTTATGCCCACCCTGGGCGCCCAGAACGGTCTGACCCTGTACAACCTGTCCGGCAAGGCCTACGACGATCCTCAGTGGGATACCCTGCTGGATCAGCTGACCTTTGAGGATATGTCCACTATGGTCAACCTGGGCGGCTGGCAGACGGCTGCGATCCCCTCTGTGGGCAAGCCCGCCACCTCCGACTGCGACGGTCCTGCAGGCCTCTCCAACTTCATCACCGGCGCCTACGGCACCGCATATCCCGCCGAGGTTCTGATGGCTCAGACCTGGAACACCGTCCTCATCGAGGAAATGGGTGTGGCCATGGGTCAGGAGTATCAGGATGCCAACAACTATGGCTGGTACGGTCCCGCCATGAACACCCACCGCAACGCCTTCGCCGGCCGTAACTTCGAGTATTACTCCGAGGACGGCGTGCTGGCGGGCAAGATGGCGGTTGCCGAGATCAACGGCGGTGCCACCAAGGGCGTGTACCCCTACATCAAGCACTTCGCCCTGAACGATCAGGAAGGCAACCGCTGCTCGTTCCTGCTGACCTGGGCCTCCGAGCAGACCATCCGTGAGATCTATCTCAAACCCTTTGAGATGGCGGTGAAGGGCTACACCGGCACGCCTCTGGCGGTCATGAGCTCCTTCAACTGGATCGGCACGGAGCCGTCCTGCGCCAACCCGCATCTGCTCAACACCGTCCTCCGGGATGAGTGGGGCTTCGTTGGCATGGTGGAGACCGACTATAACGGCTCCTACGGCTACCAGATCACCGACGAGTGCGTCCGCAACGGCAACGACCTGATGCTTGGCTTTGCCATGGCGGCCTCCAACCAGCTCACCGATCAGAGCGCGACCGCGACTCTGGCGCTGCGTGAGTCCTGCAAGAACATCCTCTACACCGTTGCCAACAGCGGCTACTACACCAATGTTGAGGGCGATCCCACCAACCAGCCTGACCCGCTGGTGTCCCTGCTGCGGACTGTGGATATCGTTCTGGGCGCCGTGCTGCTGGTTCTGCTGGTTCTGATGATCGTTGTTCACGCGAAGAACAAGAAAAAAAGAGCCGCCTGATCTGCGGCAGATTCGAAAGTAAATCATCATAGCCGTTTTACTCGGCAGGGCCGCTGCGCGCAAGGACGCAGCGGCCCTGTGTCTTTCTGTCCGGAAACGACGGGGAGGAAAAGTCACGGCCGCTCCCGGCTGGACGATCTATTCGAATTCGGAATAAAAGTTCCGGCACTTGGAATTGACGGGCCGGTCGCGGTTGGGTATGATGAATCTGTATCACATCGGAAAACGCAAGGAGATGATTTCATGTCAGACAAGCTGCGATTTGATCCGCAGAATTACACTCTGAAAACCCTGGAAATTGAGGGGAAGCAGGTGGAATATCGGGAGTATAAGAGCCTGTGCTACTGCTCCAGCCCCGTGGACGACGACTTCCAGAGCCTGGACATCCGCGTGCCTGTTTCGGTGGACGGGAAGCCGCTGGACAGCACCGGAGCGCCGATTCTGTTCGCGGTGAACGTGGCGGGATATACCGCCTCTCCCAACAAGGGTGACCACAGCATGGGACCCGGAGCGCCCGGATCTCATGCTGACCCCCACGGCCGGGGACCGGGCGGTCCGGGAGGTCCTCCTATGGGCGGCCCCGGCGGACCTCCTCCTATGGGCGGTCCGGGTGGTCCCCCGCCCGGCGGACCCGGAGGCCCTCCCGGCGGAGATGGGAAGGGCCCGGACTATGTGGCCAACATGGCCCTGAGCATGGGCTTTGTGTGCGTCAATCCCGGCGTTCGCGGACGGAACTGTGAATGGCCGGAGGGGGATCCCAGAGCCGCGGAGGGAAAGTATTACGGAAAGGCCCCTGCCGCCATGGTGGATTTGAAGGCCGCGGTGCGCTATCTGCGGCACAACAGAGACCTGATCCCCGGCGACACCGACCATATCGTGACCCACGGCGGCAGCGCCGGCGGCGGCTTGAGCTGCCTTTTGGCAGCCTCCGGTGACAGCCCGGAATATGATACCTACCTCCGTGAGATCGGCGCGGCGGAGGAATCGGACCGGGTGTTCGCCTCGGCCTCCTTCAGCCCCGTGATGAATCTGGAGAACGGCGACAGCGCCTATGAGTTTGAGTGGAGCCATGTGCCCTATTCAGGCGGGCCCTTCGGGCACCAGGAGCCGGCACTGGTAGATCAGACCATGGCGGAGGAGCAGAAGGAGATCTACAGAGCGTATCTGGATTCCTGTGGCCTCACCGGCCATGGAAGCTGGGGCAGACTCACCGCGGACAATCTGGCGGATTATCTGCTGGAGGAGTACCTGTTCGCAGAAGCAAAACGCTTCCTGGACAAAAAAACCCCGGCGGACCGGGCGGAATACCTCCGGAAGAATCCTTGGATTCATCCGGAGGGGGACGGATACACTTTCACGTTTGCGGATTTTGCCGCCCACGCAGGACGGGAGAAGGATCTGCCCGCCTTTGACGAGTTCCCGCTCAGCAACGCCGAGACGCTGGTGTTCGGCAGCAAGGACATCAATGCCCGGCACTTTACGGACTTCAGTCTCCGCCATGCCACGGGAGATCCGGAGGCCAGAGTGGATCCGGAACTCCGGCACGTTGCGGAGATCTTCAATCCCATGTGGCATGTGTTGCAGAAGAACCCGGGTTGCGCCGGTCACTGGTGGATCCGCCATGGCGGCGTGGACGGTGCCACCTCGGTGCCGACGGTGCTGAATCTGGCCACTGCGCTGGAGAACCTGGGCAAGGACGTGAATGCCCGGATTATCTGGGACGGCGGCCACTGTGAGGACGATGATCCTGAGGGTCTGCTCCGGTGGTATTGCGAGGTGTGCGGGTATCAGCCCCGGTAAGAAGGATACAGAGAAGAGGAAGGGACCCGCAGACACAGTCCGTGTGTCTGCGGGTTCTGTGTTTTCCTACTGTCTTTTGGCGGCGAACTGTGATACTATAGGAATATGAAACAGAAATGGGGCGATTTCCATGGAGAAAGAACGAAAGATCGGCGTCATCGGCCATAAGAATCCCGACACGGATTCCATCTGTTCCGCTATTGCCTATGCCAACCTGAAAAACAGGATGGGGACCGGAAGCTATGAGCCGCTCCGGGCAGGGCATCTCAACGGAGAGACGAAATACGTGCTCAGACGCTTCGGCTTTCCGGCGCCGGATCTGTGCCAGGACGTCAGCGCCCAGGTCCAGGACATCGACATCCGGCGGATGCCCGGCGTCCGCGGGACCATGACCGTCCGGAAGGCGTGGGAGACCATGCGTGACCAGCAGATCACCACCCTGTCCGTGGTGGACGACGGGGGAGCGTTGCTGGGTATCATCACGCTGAAGGATCTGGCCATGGCAAACATGGATTTCGGCGGCAACCAGTTTCTGGCCGACGCCAAAACCTCCTACCGGAATATCCTGGAGACGCTGAACGGCACCATGGTCACCGGAGACCCGGAGGGGTGCGTGCGGACCGGAAAGGTGGTCATCGGCGCCGCAAGCCCGGAGACCATGGAGACCGTGGTGGAGCCGGGAGACGTGGTGCTGGTGGCCAACCGGTACGAGGCCCAGTTCTGCGCGGTGGAGATGGGCGCCGCCTGCGTGATTGTCTGCACCGGATCCGCGGTGCCGAAAACCATTGTCCGTCTTGCGGAGGAGCGGGGCTGCACCATTCTTTCCACGCCCTTTGACACCTATCCCGCTGCGTGCCGGATCTCCCAGAGTGTGCCGGTGTCCTTTCACATGCTGGACCATG
Organism: Oscillospiraceae bacterium; assembly: GCA_017469795.1. Classification (GTDB taxonomy): domain Bacteria; phylum Bacillota; class Clostridia; order Oscillospirales; family Oscillospiraceae; genus HGM13006. Next base: position 19,633 of record JAFUFT010000004.1, on the reverse strand, counting down.
ATATCATGACCTTCCGGCTCAGCGACGAGTTGGAGGACGTCAGGGAGGTCATGGGCCGGGTGCGGCACGTCTATTTCCCGGTCCTGGACCACGAGGGGAAGTATGTGGGCGTGATCTCCCGCCGGAACCTGCTGAACCTCCGGCGGCGCCGGCTGATTCTGGTGGATCACAACGAGAAAACCCAATGCGTGGACGGCTGGGAGGATGCGGAGATCCTGGAAATCATCGACCACCACCGGATCGGCAATCTGGAGACCAGCGGACCGGTATATTTCCGGAATCAGCCGGTGGGATGCACCGCTACGGTGATCTATCAGATGTACGGGGAGCAGGGAGTGGAGATCTCCCCGGAGATCGCAGGACTGCTGCTTTCCGCCATCCTTTCGGATACGCTGAAGTTCCAGTCGCCCACCTGCACGGCCCTGGACCGGAGAACGGCAGAGCTCCTGTCCGGAATCGCAGGGGTGGACATCGACGAGCTGGCCGGGGCCATGTTTGTGGCCGGTGAGGACCTGGAGGGGAAAAGCGCCCGGGAGGTCTTCACTCAGGACTACAAGAATTTTGAGGCCGGCGGGATCCGGTTCGGCGTGGGGCAGGGGAGCTTTGTCAGCCGGACGAACTGGGAGCGGGCCGGAGAACTGGTGGCGGGGTATCTGGAGGAAGCCCTCCGGCAGTCGGGGCTGGATATGATGTTCTATATGCTCACCAGCCTCCAGGACCAGTCCACCCGGGTGCTCTATGCCGGGACCGGCGCGGAGGCACTGCTCCGTCGGGCCTTCGGAACAGAAGATGCGGGAGGGCAGATCGTGCTTCCGGGGGTCGTCTCCAGAAAAAAGCAGTTTATTCCCGGGATCCTGCAGGCCATGCAGGAGTGATCGGAAACACAGAACAGAGCGCCGTTTTCGCGGCGCTCTGTTTTTGCGAAATAAAAAACTGTTTTGTGAAGAAATTGTGTAGATTTTGTGTGTAATATGTGTTATGATAGCATGGCTTCCGAGAGATCGGAGGCTAAATCACTTTATGCGGGCCGCGCGGAGGAGGCAGTGTTGATGGAATGGATCAATATAGCCCTCGGTACACCCCTGGGAATCATTATGCGGCTTTGTTATCAATGGACCGGGAATTACGGCGGTTCGATCCTGCTCTTTACGCTGATCAGCAAGGTGATCCTGCTGCCCCTGAGTATCGTGGTCCAGAAGAACTCCATCAAAATGATCCGGATGCAGCCGGAACTGAACCGGATCACCATAGAGCACTATGGCGATAAGGATGCTATTACCGACGGGAGCATGGAGCTTTACAAAAGGGAAAAATACAGTCCGATGCTGGGGATCGTGCCGCTGGTGATCCAGATCCTGCTGGTGCTGGGGCTGATCAGCGTGATCTACAATCCCCTGCAGCATCTGCTCGGGATCGACAGGCAGACCTGCAGCCTGCTGACCGAGGCTACAGCGCAGCTGATGCAGGTGGAGCATCTGGGCTCCGGCGGACAGCTGACGGCCATGGCGGCTCTGGGTGACCCGGCGAATCGGGCATTCTTCATGGGTTTAGTGCCCTCTGCTTCCGGGCTGCCGGAGATCATGGCGGCCGCAGCCCGGGTCGACACACACTTTCTGGGACTGAATCTGGCGCAGGTGCCGCCGCTTCTGCCGGTGGGCGTACTTTCGTTGATCCCGCTGCTCTCCTGCCTGTCCACACTGCTGCTGTGCTGGGCGCAGAACCGGGAGAACGTTTTGCAGAAGGAACAGTCCTTCTGGGGACGGTGGGGCAGCGCGCTGTTTACGGTGGCGTTTTCCACATACTTTACATTTCTGGTTCCCGCGGGAGTGGGAATGTACTGGATCGCAAGCAACCTCTTCGCCCTGGGGATCCTGTATCTGATGAACTTCCTTTATCCTCCGGCAAAGTATATCGACTACGGGGCATTGGAGGAGACCAAGCGGGAACTGTCCCGCATGAAGGAAGCGGAGTCCCGGCGGAAGGCCGGCCTTGCGCCCTTTAAGAAGCGGGAGAAGGCGGATTACCGGCGGTTCCTGAACGGGAAAGAGCCGAAGAAACTGGTCTTCTACAGCGAGGGGAGCGGGTTCTACAAGTATTTTGCCGGTATGATCGGCTATGTGCGTTCTCATTCCGATCTGGTGATCCACTATATCACCTCGGATCCGAAGGATCCGGTATTTGACATGGAATCGCAGGATTTTCAGGCCTACTATATCGGAGAGATGCGGCTGATCCCGCTGATGATGAAGATGGACGCAGACATGGTGATCATGACGGTCCCGGATCTGGAGCTGTTCCACCTGAAACGGAGTCTGGTGCGAAAGGACATCGAGTACATCTACGCAGACCATGCCGTCGGCAGCGATAACCTGATGTGCCGGACCCACGGACTCGACCACTACGATACCCTTTTCAGCGTCGGTCCCCATCAGGTTGCCGAGGCCAGGGCCACGGAAGAGCTCTATCACCTGAAGCCCCGCCGGCTGGTCAAGGTCGGATACAGTCTGCTGGACGAAATGACAGCGGCCTGGGAGGCGTCTCCGAAGCAGGTACATGACAAAAAGACGATTCTCATCGCGCCCTCCTGGCAGCAGGATAATATCATGGATTCCTGCCTGGATCAGCTGGTGCAGCAGTTCCTGCCCCTGGGCGCACGGCTGATCATCCGGCCCCACCCTCAGTATGTGCGGCTCTACCCGGAGCGGATCGCGGCGGTGGAGGCACGTTATCGGGAGCAGTTCAGCGAGGACTTTATCCTGCAGACGGATTTTTCCTCCACCGATACTGTGTACAATTCCGACCTGCTGATCACAGACTGGTCCAACGTGGCCTTTGAATTCGCATTTTCCACCTGCAAGCCGGTCCTCTTCATCAACACCCCTATGAAGGTCATGAATCCGGAGTATCAGAAGATCCCGGTGGAACCCTTTGAGATCCGGATCCGGGCGGATCTGGGCGGGGAGCTGGAGCTTGGGGAGTTGGACCGGGCGGGAGCGGCCGCGGCGGATCTTCTGAGCCGCCCGGAGGAATTCCGGGAGCACATCCGGCAGGTCAGAGCCCGGGAGATTTTCAATCCCGGCCACGGCGCGGAGGCCGCCGGGCGGTATATCATTTCCCGGCTGTGCCGGGATCCACAACAAACAAAGAGAGATGAGCAGTGAAATGAACGCTATACAGCCCACACCCGATCAGGCGGCGCTGATCCGGAGGGCGCTGGGAACAGCGGAACCCCTGCCGGAGCTGGAGCCGATCCCGGGAGGGCTTACAAACCATTCGTTCCGATTCCGCGTCGGCGGCGGGGAGTATCTGCTGCGGGTCCCCGGACCGGGAACCGCGGAGATCATCGACCGGCATCACGAGGCAGCAGTCTACGCAGCCATCCACGACAGAAACCTGACGGATGACCTTATCATTCTGGATCCGGATACCGGTATGAAGATCACCCGGTACTGGCCTCAGGCCCGGAACTGCGATCCGTCAGACGATGGGGAGTCCCGCGCGGCCATGGCGCTCCTGCGGGAATTCCACGGCCGCCGGCTCCATGTGACGCATACCTATTCCATCTTCCGGGAGATCCGGAATTACCAGCGGCTGATGACGGCCCCGTCTGAGTATGCCGACCACGCCCAGGTCCAGGCCAGGTGCATGGGCATGGCGCCTTGGCTGTCCCGATTCCGGAAGGAATATATCCTCTCCCACTGTGATACAGTATCGGATAACTTTCTCTTTATCCCCAGTGAAGATGGAGAGGAACTCCATCTGATCGATTGGGAGTATTCCGGCGAGCATGACCCGCTGGCGGATATCTCCATGTTTGCCTCTTACGGCAGCTATGACCGGGAACGGACGGACTGGCTGATGCGCTGCTACTTTGAAGGAGAACCCACGCTTTCTGAGCGGCTCCGGGTCTATGCGTATCTGGCGCTGACGGGAATGATGTGGAGCAATTGGGCCGAATACAAAAAGCAGCGGGGCGTCGTCTATGAGGACTACGACGCGGCGGCCCAGTTCCGGTACGCAGATGAGTTCTCCAGACTATTTTGGGAGCTGCTCCCACCGGGAGAGGCGGGTGGTCGCCGGTGAATACCGCAAAGAAGGCGTTCATCATGGCGGCGGGCTTCGGCAGCCGTCTGCGTCCGGCGACGCTCCAAACGCCCAAGCCGCTGGTCCGCGTGAACGGCGTGCGAATCATCGACACCGCTATCCGGGCGCTGCATGAAAACGGAATCTATGAGATTTATGTGGTGACGGGGTATCTGGCGGAGTGCTTCGCTGGCCTGGAGCGGGAATACCCCGGCGTCCATGTCCTGTATAATCCGGATTATGCCGCCGGAAACAGCATCACGTCGCTCTATCACGCCCGGGAGCATCTGGGTGCCTGCGTGATCATGGACGGGGACATCATCATCCGGAATCCGAAGATTCTCACGCCGGAGTTTGAACGGTCCTGCTATTGCTGCATGTGGATGGAGGACACCCGGGAGGAGTGGATCCTGCGGCACCGGAACTGGATCGTCACCGACTGCCTGGAGGAAGGCGGCACCGGATGGGCCCTGCGGAGCATCTCCCTGTGGACCGAAGAGGATGCGCTGCGCATGAAGGACCAGCTGACCTTTGAATATGAGTGCAACGGCCTCAGAAATGTATTCTGGGACTACGTTCCCATGCTGATCTATCCAGATCAGTACACCATCGGGATCCGAAGGATCCGGGAGGACGACATGACCGAGATCGACTCCTTTGCAGATCTGTGCCGTCTGGACCCGTCCTATCAAGCTTTGAAAGAGGGATAAAAATGGAGGAAAAGCAAGCAAACCTTTCCAATTCCAGACCGGATATACCGCTGATCGTGGTTCCGTTTCTGGTGATTGGCGGCATCAGCGCCACATTCTTCATCTGGCCTGAGAGCGCCACAAACACAATCACACTGATCCGCAACTTCTTGAACGCCTGGTTCTCGCCCTGGGTCTGCCTGGTGGGCCTGACGGGCTTTGTGATCTCCATCTATCTGGCGGCGTCTCCTCTGGGAAAGATCCGCCTGGGTGATCCGAAAAAGGCGATTTCCGGGTTCCGCTGGGGTGCCATGGTGTTTACATCCACCATGGCGGCGGATATCGTGTTCTACGGCCTGTGCGAGTGGTCGTTCTACGCTGAAGAACCATACCTCGGCACACTGGGAAGCGTGCAGGACTGGGCGCCGACTTTCCCGCTGTTCCACTGGGGCCCCATCGCCTGGAGCTTCTATCTGGTGCTGGCAGCGGCATTCGGCTTTATGCTGCACGTCCGGGGAAGAAGGTCCCGCAGGCTCAGCGAGGCCTGCCGGCCCCTGCTGGGGGACCGGGTGGACGGCTTCTGGGGCAAACTCCTGGATCTGCTTTCGATCTTTGCGGTGATCGCCGGTACGGCCTCGGCGTTCGCGGTTTCCGTGCCGCTGCTCAGCGGAGCCATCGGCCATCTCTTCGGATTTACGGCCGGAACCGGCACGGCCATCGTCCTGCTGCTGGCGATCTGTGCGATCTACAGCCTGGTGGCCTGGCTGGGCATGGACGCCATCTCCCGGCTCAGCGCCATGTGCGTATGGCTGTTTCTGGCGTTGGTGGCCTACGTGTTCTTTGTGGGCGGCCGGCCCATCTATATTCTGGAGACGGCCATCACCTCCATCGGGAACATGGTGCAGAACTTCGTGGGTCTGTCCACCCAGCTTGACCCGCTGCGCACCACCTCCTTCCCCCAGAACTGGACGCTCTTCTACTGGTACTACTGGATCGGCTGGTGCGTGGGTGCGCCCTTCTTCATCGGCCAGATCAGCGCGGGCAGAACGGTCCGTCAGGTTGTGGTCGAGGGTTACGCCTGGGGACTTGCGGGCACCTGGATCTCCTTCATCGTGCTGGGCAACTACTGCATGAGCCTGCAGATGATCGACGGGATGCCCCTGTCCCAGAACATCGCGGCGGGTGAGCCCATTGCGGCCCAGATGCTCAATGCGCTGGGGATGATCCCCGGCCAGAAGCTGGTGTTCGCGCTGCTGGCCATCGTCATGATCGCGTTCTACTGCACGACGCTTGATACGCTGACCATGGTGTCCGCTGCCTATTGCTGCCGCTCCCTGGCGCCGGACGATCTGCCGGACCGGAAGATCCGGCTGTTCTGGGCGATCCTGCTGATCGTGCTTCCAGTGGCGCTGCTCTTCGCGGAGGGCTCCTACAACAATATGCAGTCGGTGGCGATCATTGCCGCCCTGCCCATCAGCGTGGTACTGATCCTCTGCACGGTGAGCTTTATCAAAGACGGCCGCCATTATCTGAAGGAAGAAAAAGACGCTTAAAGAAAAGAATCCCTGCCTTGACCAAGTGTCAAAGCAGGGATTTTTCAATGGAGTCAGACCAGCCACTTCTCCGGGTCCACCTCCAGAAATGCCGCCCGTTTGAAGCGGTCTTTGAGATGGAAGGGCACGGTGCAGTCGAAGATGGTTTTCGTGGAAATGCCTACGTCGGAAATGGATCCGGTATAAGCCGGGTTGGAGCTGGGGTCCAGAGGATGGCAGCGGACGCCGGGGATCGTGATGATATCCGCGTCCCCTTGGAACCGGGTGTTCATGGCCCAGAGCACGTCGTTTGTGTCGAAGATGTCCACGTCCTCGTCTACGAGAATGACGTGCTTTAACTCCGGGAAGGCGGAGAAAGCCAATAATGCCGCCTGCCGCTGCTTTCCCTCATCGGTGTGGACGGTCTTTTTGCACTGGAGGATCACCATATACTTGCCGCCGCCGGAGCGGTGAGAATAGCAGTTCAGGACCTTCCCCGGCAGGGCCTTGTCGATCATGCCAAGAATACTGGCCTCCGTGGGGATGCCCGCCATGTTGACGTGCTCCTCGGAGGGGCCGATGCAGGTCTGCATGATGGGGTTCTTCCGATGGGTGACGGCGGTGACTTTTAAGAGCCAGCACTCGTGGGAGGCGGGACCGTTGTAGCCGGGGAACTCCGGCATGGCGTAACCAGTGTGGGAATTCTGATCCTCCACGGTGTTGTTGGAACCGGGGACGATGTAGCCCTCGATGACGTACTCTGCGTTGCGGATGGCGTTCTCCTTCTGGGTCAGGCAAGGGCAGAGCTCCACCGGACGCTGCCGGAGGGCACCGGCAATGGACAATTCATTGAATCCCAGAGGCGTTGTGGGCGGCTCAAAGCAGGACAGCACGTTGATGGCCGGGTCCACGCCGATGGAGACGGAGATGGGCAGGGGTTGTCCCAACTCTGTTGCACGCTCCGCCATGGCCCCGATGTGCCGGGAGCCGGGCTGGAGGAAGATCGAGAGTTCATCTTTACTCTGGATGCACATCCGGTGGATGGTCACGTCAGAGAGCCCTGTATCCGGGTGGGTGGCGTAGCACATGCCCATGGTGATGTAGGGACCCGCGTCCATGGGGGTATTGGTGGGGGCCGGAACCAGCTGGAACAGGTCGAAGTCCGGGTCCGTGACCCGATGGACCACCTCCTGGCAGGGGGCCTCCCCTTCCACCACAATCGGCTCAATGGGATTTGCCGCGCAGGACTGCACCAGATGGCCCAGTTCTTCTTTTTTGCAGCCGAACAGCGTTGCCACCCGCTGCCGGGAGGCCAGGACCCCGATGACGCAGGAGGCGTCCGGATGGCCCTTCACATTGTGGAAGAGCATAGACGGCCCGTCCACGGTGGTGGGACGCATAACGGTGCCGCCAGCTCCCACATAGCGGTACACGCCGGAAAGCTCCGCCTCCGGGTTGACCTCCACATTCGTCTCGATCAGCTGCCCGGGAATCTCCCGCAGGACAGAAAGGGCGTCCCGCAGGGAGAGAATATCAGTTCGGTTGTTCATGGTCAGGCGCCTCCTGTGTTGTTTGAGCCTATTATACTCCAGAGGCAGGCGGCAGAACAATTCCGATTTGGAGGGCATATATTCCGGAAAAGAATGAAAAAATCCCCCTTGACACAGCCAAGGAGGTGTAGTATACTATTCACCTAGTATGCCGTATTGCGCCCAGAGCGCACTACTACCATCTGTCAGGATTGTAGCACAGAAGCGCACCGGAATCAAGCGGCAGAATGAAAAAGTAACAACTGAGCCGTGCGTTAAGCCGGCGATTTTCCCGGGAAACCGGGCAAGAAAGGTCGTGTGATGTCATAATGGCGATGGTGAAAGACGTATACTACGGCAAAACCCTCCGAAAGTCCTATCAGAAGCACGATGAGATCCTGAAAATGCCCAACATGCTGCGGATCCAGAAGGACTCCTATGAGAACTTCCTGAAGACCGGTCTGCAGGAGGTATTTAAAGATGTGGGCACGATTACCGATTACACCGGCAATCTGGAACTGAGTTTCCTGGACTTTACCATGAAGGACGAGCCCAAGTACACGGTGGATGAGTGCCGGGAGCGGGACGCCACCTACTCCAAGCCCATCTATGTGCGGGTGCTCCTGCGGAACAAGGAGACCGGCGTCATCAAGGAGCAGGAGATCTTCATGGGAGACTTCCCGCTGATGACCCAGGGCGGCACCTTCGTGATCAACGGCGCGGAACGCGTCATTGTTTCCCAGATCGTCCGCAGCCCCGGCATGTACTACGGGGATACGGCGGACAAGGCGGACAACCACGTCTATACCGCCACGGTGATTCCCTATCGGGGCGCATGGCTGGAATATGAGACGGATCTCTCCAAGGGATTCTATGTCCGCATCGACAAGAACCGCAAGCTGCCCATCACCTGCCTGATCCGGGCCATGGGCGTGGAGACCGACGCCCAGATCGTGGAGATGTTCGGCGAGGATCCCTTCCTGCAGGCTACCATGGAAAAAGACCCCTGCAAGACGAAGGCGGAGAGCTTGCTGGAGATCTACAAGAAGCTGCGTCCCGGCGAGCCTCCTACGGTGGAGAACGCCGAGAGCTATCTGGAGTCTCTGTTCTTTGACGCCCGCCGCTACGACGTCAGCCGCGTGGGCCGGTACAAGTTCACCAAAAAGCTCCAACTCTCCAAGCGCCTTGCCGGACAGGTTCTGGCCCAGCCCATCGCTGATCCTCTGACCGGAGAAATCCTGGCCATGCCCGGCGACCGCATCTCCAAAGAGCAGGCCGAAGAGATCCAGAACAAGGGCGTCAATGAAGCCACTGTCATGATCAACGGCCGTGAGGTCCGCATTTTCTCCAACCACATGGTGGACATGAAGAACTTCGTGGATTTCGATCCCAAGGAGATCGGCATCCTGGAGCGGGCGGACTTCCGCGTGCTGCGGGAGCTGCTGGAGAACTACTCCGGCGACGAGCTGAAGGAAGCCTGCCAGGAACGGGCCGGTGATCTGGTGCCAAAGCACATCACCAAGGCGGACATCCTGGCCTCCATCAACTATCTTCTGACCCTGGCCGAGGGCCTGGGCACTACCGACGATATCGACCATCTGGGTAACCGCCGCCTGCGCTGCGTGGGCGAGCTGCTCCAGAACCAGTTCCGGGTGGGTTTCTCCCGGCTGGAGCGTGTGGTCCGGGAGCGCATGACCACCCAGGATCTGGACATGGTTACCCCCCAGAGCCTTATCAATATCCGCCCTGTCACCGCGGTGATCAAGGAGTTCTTCGGCTCCTCCCCCCTGAGCCAGTTCATGGATCAGAACAACCCCCTGGCAGAGCTCACCCATAAGCGCCGTATCTCCGCGCTGGGTCCCGGCGGTCTGAGCCGGGAGCGGGCCTCCTTCGACGTTCGTGACGTGCACTACAGCCACTACGGCCGCCTGTGCCCCATTGAGTCCCCCGAAGGTCCCAACATCGGCCTGATCTCCTATCTGGCCTCCTATGCCGAGGTCAACGAGTACGGCTTCCTGACCGCTCCCTACCGGAGAGTGGACAAGGAGAACCATGTGGTCACCGATGAGGTCCTTTACCTTACCGCCGACATCGAAAGCGAAGCCTATGTATGCCAGGCTACCGAGCCTCTGGACGAAGAGGGCCATTTTGTCAATGCCCGTGTGACCTGCCGTTACCGGGACGACATCATCGAAGTGGATCGGGACATGATCGACTACATGGACGTTTCTCCGAAGATGATGGTCTCCGTGGCGACCTCCTTTATCCCGTTCCTGGAGAACGACGACGCGAACCGTGCCCTAATGGGCGCCAACATGCAGCGGCAGGCCGTTCCTCTGATGGTCACCGAGGCTCCTATCGTCGCCACCGGTATCGAGCATCAGTCCGCTGTGGACTCCGAGGTCTGCGTGGTGGCGGAGGATGACGGCGTCGTGACCCGCGTCAGCGCCACAGATATCTCCGTGCGCTATGACAGCGGCGAGAGCAAGACCTACACCCTGACCAAGTTTGCCCGCAGCAACCAGGGCACCTGTGTCAATCAGCGGCCCAACGTCAACGCCGGCGACCGGATCTCCAAGGGCGAGGTCATCGCGGACGGCCCCAGCTGCTCTAACGGAGAGATCTCCCTGGGCAAGAACGTATTGATCGGCTTCATGAGCTGGGAAGGCTACAACTACGAGGACGCCATCCTGCTCAACGAGCGTCTGGTCCGGGAGGACGTGTTCACGTCCATCCATATCGAGGAACATGAGACCGAGTCCCGCGTCACCAAGCTGGGCGACGAGGAGATCACCCGTGACATCCCCAACGTGGGCGACGACACCCTGAAGGATCTGGACGAAAACGGCATCATCCGCATCGGCGCCGAGGTTACCTCCGGCGACTATCTGGTCGGTAAAGTCACCCCCAAGGGCGAGACGGAGCTGACCGCGGAGGAGCGCCTGCTCCGGGCCATCTTCGGCGAAAAGGCCAGAGAGGTCCGCGACACCTCCCTGAAGGTGCCTCACGGCGAGAGCGGCATCGTTGTCGACGTGAAGAAGTTCTCCAAGGAGAACGGCGACGAGATGAGCCCCGGCGTGAACATGGTGGTTCGGGTCTACATCGCCCAGAAGCGGAAGATCTCTGTGGGTGACAAGATGGCCGGCCGCCACGGAAACAAGGGCGTTGTTTCCCGGGTCCTGCCGGAGGAGGATATGCCCTTCCTGCCCGACGGTACCCCGCTGGACATCGTCCTGAACCCCCTGGGCGTGCCCTCTCGTATGAACATCGGCCAGGTGCTGGACGTGCATTTGGGTTATGCCGCCCATGCTCTGGGATGGAAGATCGCCACCCCGGTGTTTGACGGCGCCAACGAAAAAGACATCACCGCTTCTCTGAAGCTGGCCGGTCTGGCGGAGGACGGCAAGTCCGACCTCTACGACGGCCGTACCGGCGAGAAGTTCGACAACCGCGTCACCGTGGGCTACGTGTACTTCCTCAAGCTCCACCATCTGGTGGATGACAAGATCCACGCCCGTTCCACCGGCCCCTACAGCCTGGTGACCCAGCAACCTCTGGGCGGCAAGGCCCAGTTCGGCGGCCAGCGCTTCGGCGAGATGGAGGTCTGGGCACTGGAGGCCTATGGCGCGGCCTATACCCTCCAGGAGATCCTCACCGTCAAGTCCGACGACGTCACCGGACGCGTCAAGACCTACGAGGCCATCGTCAAGGGCCACAATGTGCCCAGATCCGGCGTGCCGGAGAGCTTCAAGGTCCTGGTCAAGGAGCTCCAGTCCCTGTGCCTGGATATCCGCGTGCTGGATAAGAACGGCGACGAAATTGAGCTCAAGGACGAGGACGAGGATGACGCCACCGTGTACAGCGCAGACTCCAAGCAGACCTATGTGGTGGATGATGATAACACCATCAACGCAGAGGGCTATGCCATCGAGGACGAGAAGGGCGAAGCGCTGGAGAGCGTGGTAGAGGAGTTCATGAACACCGAATACAGCGACACTGGCGTTGCCGCCAGTGAGGACGATTATTAAGAAAGGGGAGGTAACACGAAATGAGCAACGCAACATTTGATGCCATCAAAATCGGAATGGCTTCCCCGGATATGATCCGTTCCTGGTCCTACGGCGAGGTGCTTAAGCCGGAGACCATCAACTACCGCACCCTGAAGCCGGAGCGGGACGGCCTGTTCTGCGAAAAGATCTTCGGACCCACCAAGGACTGGGAGTGCCACTGCGGCAAGTATAAGAAGATCCGCTATAAGGGCCGCATCTGCGAGCGCTGCGGCGTGGAAGTCACCAAGAGCAAGGTCCGCCGGGAGCGCATGGGTCATATCGAGCTGGCGGCCCCTGTCAGCCACATCTGGTATTTCAAGGGGATCCCTTCCCGGATGGGCCTGATCCTGGATCTGAGCCCCCGCGTGCTGGAGAAGGTCCTGTATTTCGCCGCCTATATCGTGGTGGATCCCGGCGACTGCCCCCTGAAGAAGTATCAGATCCTCACCGAGAAGGAATACCGCGATATGCGGGAGAAATATGAGGACGATTTCCGGGCCGGCATGGGCGCTGAGGCGGTCAAGGAACTGCTGGCGGAGCTGGATCTGGAAACCCTTTCCGCGGAGCTGCGGGAGGAGCTGAAGAAGGCCTCCGGCCAGAAGAAGCAGCGGATCATCAAGCGTCTGGAGGTTGTGGAGTCCTTCCGGCTCTCCGGCAACGATCCCGCCTGGATGGTCATGGACGTGCTGCCGGTGATCCCGCCGGAGATCCGTCCCATGGTCCAGCTGGACGGCGGACGGTTCGCCACCTCCGACCTCAACGATCTGTACCGCCGGGTCATCAACCGGAACAACCGCCTCAAGCGGCTGATCCAGCTCTCTGCCCCGGACATCATCATCCGCAATGAAAAGCGCATGCTGCAGGAGGCGGTGGACGCGCTCATCGACAACGGCCGCCGCGGCCGTGCCGTCACAGGCGCCAACAATCGCGCCCTCAAGTCCCTTTCCGATATGCTCAAGGGCAAGCAGGGCCGGTTCCGTCAGAACCTGCTGGGCAAGCGCGTCGACTACTCCGGCCGTTCCGTTATCGTGGTCGGCCCGGAGCTCAAGCTCTACCAGTGCGGCGTGCCCAAGGAAATGGCGGTGGAACTTTTCCGTCCCTTCATCATGAAAAAGCTGGTGGAGGACGGCGTGGCCAACAACATCAAGTCCGCCAAGAAGATGATCGACAAGGGCAAGCCCGAGGTCTGGGATGCGCTGGAGTTTGTCATCAAGGACCGGCCGGTCATGCTCAACCGTGCGCCTACGCTGCACCGTTTGGGCATCCAGGCCTTCGAGCCGGTGCTGGTGGAGGGCCGGGCCCTGAAGCTCCATCCTCTGTGCTGCACCGCCTTTAACGCGGACTTCGACGGCGACCAGATGGCCATTCACGTGCCCCTGAGCGCGGAGGCCCAGGCGGAGGCCCGGGTGCTGATGCTCTCGGCCAACAATCTGCTGCGGCCCCAGGACGGCCAGCCCGTCACGGTTCCGACCCAGGATATGATCCTCGGCACCTACTATCTGACCATCATCAAAGAGGACGAAAACGGCGTGGGTAAGGTGTTCTCCTCCGCGGACGAGGCCATGCTGGCCTATGACGCCAAGGTGGTAGGCATGCACGCGCCCATTAAGATCCGTGTGGAGGGCGAGGTCAACGGCAAGCTCGAAAGCCGCGTGATCGACGCCACCGTTGGACGCCTCATCTTCAACAACGCCCTGCCGCAGAACCTGGGCTACGTGGACCGGAGCGATCCGGAGAAGTGCTTGGATCTGGAGGTCGGCTTCGCCGTGGGCAAGAAGCAGCTCTCCGACATCATCGACCGCTGCATCCGCCGGAACGGCTTCACCATTTCCACGGAGATGCTGGACAAGGTGAAAGCGCTGGGCTACAAGCATTCTACGCTGGCTGCCCTGACCGTTTCCATCGCCGACATGACCATCCCCGAGGCCAAGTACACCCTGGTTGCTGAGGCGGAGAAGGAAGTGGTCAAGATCGACCAGTTCTACAAGCGCGGTGATATCACCAATGACGAACGCTATCGGCTGACCGTGGCCCAGTGGGAAGAGACCACCAACCAGGTTTCCGACGCCCTGCAGAAGAATCTGGGCCGGTTCAACCCAATCTATATGATGGCGGACTCCGGCGCCCGTGGATCCATGAGCCAGATCCGTCAGCTGGCCGGCATGCGCGGCCTGATGGCCAACACCGCCGGTAAGACCATCGAAATCCCCATCAAGTCCAACTTCCGTGAGGGTCTGTCCGTTCTGGAGTACTTCATTGCCTCCAGAGGCGCCCGGAAGGGCCTGACCGACACCGCTCTTCGTACTGCGGACTCCGGATATCTGACCCGCCGTCTGGTGGACGTTGCCCAGAATATCATCGTCCGGCAGAAGGACTGCGGTACCACCGAGGGCATTGAGGTGGCGGAGATCACCGAGAAGGGTGCCGTGGTGGATTCCTTCGGCAACCGGATCCGGGGCCGCTATCCCATCGAAGATGTGTGCGATCCCGTCACCGGCGAGGTGGTCATTTCCAAGGATCATCTGATGATGGAAGACGACGCCAAACTTCTCGAATCCCACGGGATCCATTCCGTCCGCATCCGTACGGTGCTGGGCTGCAAGGCCCGCAGCGGCGTGTGCGCCAAGTGCTACGGCATGAACCTGGCCACCTCCGAAGAGGTCAATCTGGGCGAGGCCGTCGGCATCATTGCGGCCCAGTCCATCGGCGAACCGGGCACGCAGCTGACCATGCGTACCTTCCACACCGGCGGCGTTGCCGGCGACGATATCACCCAGGGTCTTCCCCGTGTTGAGGAGCTGTTCGAGGCACGGAAGCCCAAGCGGATCGGCCAGCTGGCGGAGATCTCCGGCAAGGTCTCCATCGACGAGACGGCCCGTGGCGCCTACCGCCCTGTGACGATCACCGCCGACGACGGCGAGGTCAAGCAGTATCAGATCCCCCACAACATGAGCCTGAAGGTGGCCGACGGCGACATGGTCAAGCGCGGCGACCGGCTCACGGATGGTTCTCTCAGCCCCCATGACGTACTGCGTATTGCGGGCCTGGAGGCAGTCCACAACTACTTGATCCAGGAGGTCCAGGCGGTTTACCGTCAGCAGGGCGTTGACATCAACGACAAGCACATCGAGATCATCGTCCGCCAGATGATGCGGAAGGTGAAGGTGGAGGATGCGGGCGACACCGATCTGCTCACAGGTTCCACCGTGGACGTGCTGGAATTCGAGGATGCCAACGCAGCGGTCCAGCGGCGGATCGACGCCGGAGAAGAAGGCCTGCGCCTGGCCACCAAGAGCCTGATCCTTATGGGCATCACCAAGGCTTCTCTGGCCACGGAGTCCTTCCTGTCCGCAGCGTCCTTCCAGGAGACCACCAAGGTGCTCACCGACGCCGCCATCAAGGGCAAGATCGACCCGCTGGAGGGTCTGAAGGAGAACGTCATCATCGGAAAACTGATCCCTGCCGGCTCCGGCATGGCGGTTTACCGGGACTTCAACCTGGAAACGACCCCCGAATCCATGGTGACGCAGGATATGATCGACAACGAGCAGTTCTGACACTGCGTATCAGCGCCCGGCAGGTTTGCCGGGCGCTTTTTCCCTCGGAACGGGCCAAATAATGCAATTTGATCTGCATGAAACTATTGACTCGGGGGCATAATTCTGGTATAATCTCTTCGTTTGCGGGTGGGCGAAGTGCGCCCAAACGCGGAAGGAGACAGCGTTATGCTTGCCGAACTGAACACAAAAGAGAAAATCGTTGGCATCAAGCAACTGCGGAAGGCCCTGAATGAGGGACGCGCCAGGAAGGTGTTTGCCGCAGAGGATGCCGATCCGAAGCTCACAGGTCCGATCCTGGACCAGTGTGCAGATGGCGGAGTGACGGTCGAACGGGTCCCCACCATGGCGGAACTCGGCCGGGCCTGCGGCATCGAGGTAGGCGCGGCAGTGGCTGCGCTGCTGAAATAACCGGATCCCAACAGGTATCAGCCTGGGATATATATCAACATCCGAGAAAGGAGGAAAAACATGCCCACTTTTAATCAGCTCGTCAGAAAGGGCAGAGAGGAAGTTACCTTCAAGTCCACGGCTCCTGCGCTGCAGAAAGGCCTGAACACCCTGAAGAACGTCCCCACGGATCTGGCATCTCCCCAGAAGAGAGGCGTTTGCACCGCTGTGCGTACCACCACGCCGAAGAAGCCGAACTCCGCGCTGCGTAAGATCGCCCGTGTGCGTCTGACCAACGGCTATGAGGTCTCCGCCTACATTCCCGGCGTCGGCCACAACCTGCAGGAGCACTCCGTGGTTCTTATCCGCGGCGGTCGTGTCAAGGACCTGCCTGGTGTGCGTTACCACATCATCCGCGGTACCCTCGATACCCAGGGCGTCCAGGGTCGTATGCAGAGCCGGAGCAAGTACGGCGCCAAGCGGCCCAAGGCCGGCAAGAAGTAATTCTTACTGACAAACTGTTTCACACATTGCGCGTCAGGCGCAAGGCACTGCCTTGCCATGAGTCGTTTTAAGATAGATTAAAACCTCTTAGGCAGGCACCAACAAGAGTTTAGAAGCTCTTGAAGTACCTATGAAATCATACTATGAAGGAGGGAAGCGAAGTGCCCAGAAGAGGTAATGTTCCGAAGAGAGAGATTCTCCCGGATCCCGTATACAATTCGGTTCTGGTTACGAAGCTGATCAACAGCGTTATGCTGGACGGCAAAAAAGGCGTCGCGCAGAAGGTCGTCTACGATGCATTCAAAATCGTGGAGGACAAGACCGGCAAGAACGGTCTGGACGCCTTTAAGGAAGCTATGGAAAATGTAATGCCGTCTCTGGAGGTCAAGGCCCGTCGTGTGGGCGGCGCCACCTACCAGGTCCCCATGGAGGTCCGCCCCGAGCGGCGGCAGACCCTGGGACTCCGCTGGCTGACTACTTTCAGCCGCAAGCGGAGTGAAAAAACTATGAAGGAGCGGCTGGCCGGCGAGATTATGGACGCCTGCAACGGCGTTGGCAACGCGGTCAAGAGACGTGAGGAGACCCACAGAATGGCCGAGGCCAACAAGGCATTCTCCCACTACCGCTGGTAAGATAGGAGCGCAGTTATGCCAAGAAAGACATCCCTGGAAAAGACCAGAAATATTGGTATTATGGCGCACATCGACGCGGGCAAGACCACGACGACCGAGCGTATTCTGTTCTATACCGGCGTTAACCACAAGATCGGTGAGACCCACGACGGCTCCGCCACCATGGACTGGATGGTCCAGGAGCAGGAGCGCGGCATCACCATCACATCCGCCGCTACCACCTGTTTCTGGAACGGTTCCAAACACCAGTACGATTCCCATCGTATCAATATCATCGACACCCCGGGCCACGTGGACTTCACCGTCGAGGTGGAGCGCTCTCTGCGTGTGCTCGACGGCTCCGTGACGGTCCTTTGCGCAAAGGGCGGCGTGGAGCCCCAGTCTGAGACCGTATGGCGTCAGGCTGACAACTATCACGTGCCCCGTATGATCTACGTCAACAAGATGGACATCATGGGCGCGGACTTCTACAACGTGTTGCACATGGTCCACGACCGTCTGAAGTGCAACGCCGTTGCCATCCAGCTCCCCATCGGCTCCGAGGAGACCTTCAAGGGCATCATCGACCTGGTGGAGATGGACGCCGACGTGTACTATGACGATCTGGGTCAGGACATGCGCGTGGAAGAAATCCCCGAGGACATGAAGGAGCTGGCCGCCGAGTACCGCGAGAAGCTGCTGGACGCCGTTTCCGACATCGACGAGGAGATCATGATGCTGGTCCTGGAGGACGAGCCCGTTCCCGCGGAGATGATCCGCGCCGCTCTGCGCAAGGGCTGCGTGGAGAACACCCTGGTCCCCGTGACCTGCGGTACCTCCTACAAGAACAAGGGCGTGCAGAAGCTGCTCGATGCCATCATCGACTACATGCCGTCTCCCCTGGACATCCCCGCCATCAAGGGCGTCAACCCCGATACCGAGGAAGAGGACGAGCGTCCCGCGGACGACAACGCCCCCTTCTCCGCTCTGGCCTTTAAGATCGCCACCGACCCCTATGTGGGACGGCTCAGCTTCTTCCGGGTCTATTCCGGTCAGCTGGACAAGGGATCTTCCGTCCTGAACTCCACCAAGAAGCAGAACGAGCGTATGGGCCGTATCCTCCAGATGCATGCGAACCATCGGGAGGACATCGACAAGGTCTACTCCGGCGACATCGCCGCTGCTGTGGGCCTGAAGAACACCACCACCGGCGATACCCTGTGCGACCCCGATCATCCGATCATTCTGGAGTCCATGGAGTTCCCGGAGCCTGTTATCCGCGTCGCCATCGAGCCCAAGACCAAGGCCGGTCAGGAAAAGATGGGCATCGCCCTGGCCAAGCTGGCCGAGGAGGATCCCACCTTCAAGACCTACACCGATGACGAGACCGGTCAGACCATCATCGCCGGCATGGGCGAACTCCACCTGGAGATCATCGTGGACCGTCTGCTCCGCGAGTTCAAGGTGGAGGCCAACGTGGGCGCGCCTCAGGTCGCCTACAAGGAGACCATCCGCAAGAAGGTCGACCAGGATACCAAGTATGCCCGTCAGTCCGGTGGTAAGGGTCAGTATGGTCATTGTAAGATCATCGTGGAGCCCAACGAGTCCGGCAAGGGATATGAGTTCATCAACTCCGTGGTTGGCGGCGCTATCCCCAAGGAGTATATCCCCGCAGTAGACGCCGGTATTCAGGGCGCCATGGAGAGCGGCGTGCTTGCCGGATATCCCATGGTGGATGTGAAGGTCACCCTGTACGACGGCTCCTACCACGAGGTCGACTCCTCTGAAATGGCGTTTAAGATCGCCGGTTCCATGGCCTTCAAGGAGGCCTGCCGGAAGGCGCAGCCTGTGATCCTCGAGCCCATCATGCGGGTCAACGTGATCGTGCCCGACGAGTATATGGGCACCGTCATCGGCGACATCGCCTCCCGCCGCGGCAGCATCGACGGCCAGGAGAACGACAACGGCACCGCCCGTGTGCGCGCCTTCGTCCCCCTGAGCGAGATGTTCGGCTACGCCACGGACCTGCGCTCCAACACCCAGGGCCGCGGTCAGTACACCATGGAGCCCAGCCACTATATCGAACTGCCCAAGAGCCTCCAGGAGGAGCTTGTGGCCAAGAGAAACAAGGGCTAAAATATTCATTTTTCCCTTGCGTATTCGTACAAAGTATTGTATGATAACACCATCATTATTAACTGAACTATAAGGAGGAAATTCCAAATGGCAAAGGCAAAATTTGAAAGAAACAAGCCTCATGTCAACATTGGCACCATCGGCCATATTGACCACGGCAAGACCACTTTGACTGCTGCGATCACCAAGTATCTGGCTTTGAAGGGCCAGGCTGACTACACCGATTACTCCAGCATCGACAAGGCTCCCGAGGAGAAGGAGCGTGGTATCACCATCAATACTGCTCACGTGGAATATGAGACGGATGCCCGTCACTATGCGCACGTGGACTGCCCGGGCCATGCTGACTACATTAAGAACATGATCACCGGCGCAGCTCAGATGGACGGCGCGATCATGGTTATCGCCGCTTCCGACGGCCCCATGGCTCAGACCAAGGAGCACCTGCTGCTTGCCCGTCAGGTCGGCGTGCCCTATATCGTTGTGTTCCTGAACAAGGTTGATCAGGTTGACGACGAGGAGCTGCTGGAGCTGGTCGAGATGGAAGTCCGCG
>JAFUFT010000047.1 GCA_017469795.1 Oscillospiraceae bacterium | reverse complement strand
AAGAATGGATCGAGCGGAACTATCCCCTCATCATGTATACAGAAATGCCGCGAGGCGGTCATTTCACTGCCCTGGAACAGCCAAAACAATATGCAGAGAACATTTCTCAGTTTATGACTGCAATCTTTCAGTAGTCATCATGTGCCACTTACCATTCAATTTTCCTTCACTTGACGGAAGTAAGAACCCCTCTGTTTTACTACCATTTGACTACCATTGACGGCCGCATCTTGCCGCATTTTGCCGCATTTTGGCTGAGTCATGACATTGTGTCCCCGAAAAACAGGCAAAAGTATACTCGGCAAATCGCGGCAAACTGCGGCAACGCCACCGACGGCTGCCTACCATTTTACTACCATGGCCTTTAGTTAAACCACTATATGTAGTATTTGAAGTTCTTGACAAGTACTACATATAGTGGTTTTTCTTGACTGAATAGCGCAATTGTAAGAATCGTACGCATTTTACCGGGTAATCCGTAAGAAGACTTCGCGGATGAATGAAAAAAATATCCCCAAAAGGTCTTGACTTGGAGTTAACTTCAGGGTTTATGATTTGCAATGCTAATATGGGAAATGCTATGCGCTTAACATAACCCTGCAGGAGCTCTATGCAGAGTCCTTGCAGTGTCATCCTGCGATCTTTACTGAAGGCCAAAGAAAATCGACGTGCAGTACATCAAAGCACATTGCGCTCAAAAGGAAAAGAGCGCACCAACGTTGGGTTATCAGTGATAAGGAACTAAATGATCAATCATATGTCAGCTCATGGTATCGGGTGCAAAAATGCGTCTATCTTGCTCAGTGCAACTCTGAATAAGATAGACGCATATAGCTCCTCGGGCATGGATCCCCCACATCAGCTGGAGAATTCATGCCCGAGCTTTATGAGTTCTAATATTTTGCGGACGCTAACGCCTGTTCCAAATCTGCTTTTAGAAGTTCCTTGTCTTCGATTCCAACGCTGAACCGAAGAAAATTCTCCGTAATGCCGATGCGGTCACGCTCTGCCTTGGGGATCGCTCCGTGAGTCATAGTGACCGGATATCCCATCAAACTCTCCACGCCGCCCAGAGAGATCGCCAGTGTAATCAGTTTCAGGGATTTCATAAACACATCCCGATCATAGTCTTCGGACAGTTCAAAAGAGATCATGGCCCCGGCGCCGCCGGCCTGACGGCCATGAACGGCATAGCCCGGGAAGTCCGAAAAGCCGGGATAATAGATTTTCTTCACCGCGGGATGCTCTCTTAGATATTCGGCCAAATAAGCGGTGTTGCTTTGATGCCGGTCCATGCGCACGGCCAGAGTTTTGATGCCCCGGAGCAGCAGCCAGGCATCGAAAGGATTCAGAATCCCGCCGGTGAAGTTTCGGATGACCTTCACCCGGTCCGCCAATTCCTGCGTACCTGTCACAAGAAGGCCCGCCAGAAGGTCGCTGTGGCCGCCCAGATACTTGGTGGCGCTTTCCACCACAATGTCAAAGCCAAAGTCCAGCGGCCGCTGGAGATAGGGCGTCATGAAGGTGTTGTCCGCGATAGCCAGCAGACCGTGTTTGTGGGCAAGCTCAGCGGCACCTTTCAGATCCGTAATGGTCAGGAGGGGATTTGCCGGAGTTTCAATGAACAGCCCTGCCACATCCGGCGTGATCCTGGACTCCACCAGTGCTAGATCCGAGGTGTCGATCATTTCGTAGCTGAGGCCAAAGGGCCTGAATACCTTTTCCAGCACATTCACCGTTCCGCCGTATACATTGGACGACAGCAACAGCTTGTCCCCGGCCTTGAACAGCATCAGTGCCGCAGTCGTCGCCGCCATGCCTGATGCGAAGGCGAACCCTGCTGCGCCGTGCTCCATGGCGGCGATTTGGTCCTCCAGCGCCTGACGAGTGGGATTGGCCACCCGGGAATAGGCAAACTGCGGAAAGTGGTAGACATCGTCCACCTGATAGGTGGAGGTCTGGTAAATGGGTACGTTTACTGCGTGATACATCGGGTCTGGCTCTTTGGGTCCGTGGACCACCAGTGTGTCTAATTCGTTCATGTTTATGCCTCCCTCACAGCGCTACATAGCTGAGATACAGCAATTTCGACTGCTCCGGATTCTCCGTATAGGTATTCCCGTGGGGCTGTCCCTCCCGCCAGAGCGATTCCTTGTCATAGGCCAGCAGGCGGTTCATGGGGACCGGCTCCCAGCCGCTTTCCTCCAGAGACGTTGTGGAAAACAGCGTCCCGGTCCCGGTCTTCTTTCGGAACAGCGTCCCCGCCATGTTGGTGTGAACGTAATAGAGATCGTCGTCATAGATCAGCAGATTCACCTTGTTGCCGGGGGTGATCTCCCGCAGCATTTCATCCAGCAGGGAAAACCGCTCCTCCCGGGTCAGAGCCTCCCCCTTGCCCCGGTATGCATCTCCGATTCCTGTCAGAAACCAGGAGAGCATGGAGGCGCTGTCCGTGTCGCTGTCAGAGAATTTGTAAAAATGGTCCATGGGCGGGAAGTGGAAAATGGTGCCGTTGTGGGCCAGGGTCCAACGGTGGCCGGATAGATCCCGGGCGGTATAGGGGTGGCAGTTCCGCCACTCCACAGTTCCCACGGTGGCCTTGCGGATGTGTCCGATGACCATGGGAGAATCCAGGGGCGTTTCCAGCAGCCGTTTCAGATAAAGACTGTCCACAGCCCGAACCGGCTCTTTATCCATCAGGAGCCGACCATTTTCCAGTCTGGCCAGACCCCACCCGTGGGGATGCTCCCGGCTGTGGGAGAAAAACGTATGGAGATAGGGCCGCAGCTCCGCAGCCTCCCGGCCTGAAAAGCCGAACAGTTCGCACATATCGCTCCCTCCTCACCCCAGATCCGCGTATTGCAGGATCAGCTCATTCAGCGCCGCGCCCGCCTCCAGCTGCTCCACCATGTACCGGGCCGGAGAACACAGGGTCTCCGCCCGATGGTACAGCGGCTCCAGATAGGGCTCCACGCCAAGGCCCTGCTCCCGCAAACCGTCCTTTGCCAGATCCAGAACGGAGCGGCAGAGAATGGTCAGTTTTTCCCGATCGATCCACTCCGGCCAGTTCCGGCGGTTCATGAGCTTCCGAAGCTCCGAGGCGTTGTAGCCGTGATGATAGAGGACATCATCCCGTTCCAGCAACTCCGAAAGCTCCCCGGCCCGGTCCATCAGGCCCATGTGGAAAGCCGCCACACTCATGGCAGAGGAGAAGGGCTGGCAGCAGACACTGCGGAACTCGATGGTACCCCGATAAGTCAGATCCTCAAACTTGTATGTCCGGAGATATTTAAGGTCCGAGGACTCCGGATGGATGGTCATAGTCTTGTACGCTCCATCCTCCAGATACTCGCCCTCCACCGTGTCCGTTTCCAGATATTCCACGATGGGGATAGGGCGGAAGTGGAGATAACGACCCTCCCGCTCGGCGCAGAAGATGGAGGTGGTGGCGATGTAGTCGAGAAGCTCGTCGATGGTCTCCGGAATGCGCTCGTACATGCCCACGTTGTGGGGATTGATGCCGTGGGTGCTGTTTTCCCAGAACAGGTCCCGGGCGCAGAGCAGCTCCGGCTCCGCGGAGAGATAGGCGTTGTGGAACAGCACCGCCTTCACCGGCTCCACCAGGGAAAAAGCCTTCAGCACTGTCAACAGATGGTCCTTCTGAACGTCCAGCTGCACCTGAGAGGCACTGGCGAAGGCGCCAAAGGCGAAATAGGGATGGAAGTACATCTTCTCGCTCCATTCCCGGCTTCGGCTGAGATATCGCTGCAGCATCTGATACCGGGGCACAGGCAGGAAGCTGTTGTTGTTCACGTCCCACCGGGGGTTGACGCCCATGCCGGTGAGCGTGTGCCCCTCGGCCCGGAGCTGCGCATTGAGAAAGGACACATAGTCACGGAACCGCCGGTCCAGTATCCGAAGGTCCTGCTCCTTGCCGAAGGACAGCTCCATGTTGTTGTAGGAGCAGTCGAAGGAGAGATTGTCACCCGTCACCGGGTCCGTGGCGGAATAGCACTGCCCGAAGGCGTCCTTGCCGGAACATGCAAATCCAAATTGTTCATAAAGGCCCTGGGCGGCTGCCTGTGTTACGGAAAAGTCTGTGGGACCGCCAGAGAGGTTCACCACCGGCATTTCGATCTCAATGCCGATGGCCTTGTTCCTTGGCCGCTCCGTGGGAGCGATATATTTCTCATAGAGCAGCGCTCTGACGCTGTTTCGATTCATGCGGCGCCTCCTTTTTATTGGCGTGCCAGATCCTTCATGACTTCTCCGGCAATGATAAGCCCCGCCACGGATGGCACCACCGCGCTGCTGGCCGGGACCTGCCGCCGGATGGTGCAGGTGCGTTTTGTGTCCGGCGGGCAAATGCAGTGATATTTGCAGCTGTTTTCCGTGTCCTCCCTGGGCTGGATGGGTGGTTCTCTGGAATAGACCACCTTCAAACGGGGAATACCCCGCTTCCGGCACTCCCGCCGCATGACCCGGGCCAATGGGCAGACGGAGGTCTCATAGATATCCGCCACAAGAAACCCAGTGGGATCCCGTTTGTTCCCCGCGCCCATGGCGCTGATGATGGGCGTGCCAGCGGCCTGCGCGTTCTGCACCAGTGCCAGCTTTGCAGTCACCGTGTCCACTGCGTCCACGACATAATCGTAGGTGGAGAGGTCAAATTCCCCGGCGGTTTCCGGCGTGTAAAAGGTCTGGTGGGTGACGATCTCCAGCTTTGGATTGATCTCCAACAGCCGCGAGCGAGCCGCGTCCACCTTGTATTGTCCAACTGTCGCTCTGGTGGCAAATACCTGACGGTTCAGGTTGGTCAGACAGATACGGTCGTCGTCGATCAGGTCGATGGCCCCAATGCCGGAACGCACCAGCGCCTCTGCCGTATAGCCGCCTACGCCGCCGATCCCGAAGACCGCGACCCGGGCTTTTGCAAACTGAGCCATGACGTCCGGGCCGTATAATAATTCTGTTCTTGAAAACTGGTTTAACATCGGTTGTAATATCCTCAATTCCGATATGTTTAATATGATTATGATAAATGTAACGGATTCCAAGCAATTTGTCAACTACGAGGTGATCCAATTTAAATCAAATACTTCAGAAGAAACTGGACCGGCTGAAAGCGATCCTTCATAATTACGGCTCTGTAGCAGTTGCGTTTTCTGGAGGCGTGGATTCCACATTTCTCATGTATGCGGCACACGATGCCCTTGGGGATCGGGCGATCGCCGTGACCGCCGTGTCCAAATCCTTTCCCGAACGGGAGCGGATGGAGACGAAAGCATTTTGTGAAAGTCTGGGGATCCGTCATCTTTTTGTGGAATCCGAGGAGCTGCAGATCGAGGGGTTCTCTCACAATCCTGTGAACCGTTGTTATCTCTGCAAAACGGAGCTGTTTACAAAGCTGAAGGAGATCGCAGACACGGAAGGAATTGCGGTGGTCGCAGAGGGCTCTAATCTGGACGACAACGGGGATTACCAGCCGGGGCTTCAGGCAGTCAAGGAACTGGGGATCGCCAGCCCGCTGCGGGAGGCCGGGCTTACCAAACAGAACATCCGGGAAATTTCCAAGGAATTGGGCCTCAAGACGTGGAACAAACAGTCCTTTGCTTGTCTCTCTTCCCGATTTGTCTACGGAGAAACACGGAGAGAACCTGGCCCGGATCGAGGTGCTGCGGGAGGAATTAAGCCGCATCCTTTGGAGTTCCGCAAAATCGGGTTCGTCTATGTGACCATGGACCTCAGCGGATACCGCACGGGCAGCATGAACGCTGCACTGAACACAGGCGGTCAATGATCCGCTGAAAATATAACGGCTGTCCCGCATAAACCGAGGCAGCCGGTTTTCTCATATAAACAGGCTCATATCGGAGTTCTCCCCGGAGCCCAAAAACGTGGCCACGCCGCCCAGCTCCACGCCGTCGATGAGTTCCTCCTGACGGATCCCCATGATGTCCATGGACATCTGGCATGCCACCAGCCGGACCCCGTGGTCGATGGCGGACTGGATCAGCTCCTCCAGGGACGATACGTTTTTCTGCTTCATGATCCCCCGGATCATCTTCGCGCCTGCACCCCCCATGTTCATGCGGGAGAGGCCCAGCTTTTTGCTGCCCCTTGGCATCATGGCTCCGAACAATCGCTCGATGAGTGTTTTGTCTGTTTTGACCTTTTCCGGGCGGCGGAGGATGTTCAGACCCCAGAAGGTAAAGAAGATCGTCACGCTGCGACCCATGGCCGCCGCGCCGTTTGCCATGATGAAGGCCGCGATGGTCTTGTCCAGATCGCCGCTGAACACCACAAAGGTCTTACCATCGGGCCGGACAGCAGATTCCGGCTGCTCCACGGTGCGCTTTTCGATGACCGCCCGGATAACGCCGTCTATTGTTTCCAGGGATAGCAGTTTGTTTCCGGTCCGGTCGCACCAGACCGCCACGTCCGACACGAAGGCGTCCTCTGTTGCCTCTACCTGGGCGCGCTGGCCGTCTTTCAATGTGCGCAGCGTATCCGCCACCTTCACGATGGGGCCGGGACACTTGATGCTCTTCGCGTCGATCAGCGCAGGGGCCTGCGATTCAATGTATTCCCGGTATGTGGTCAGCCCTCCGGTCAGATTCCAGGCGTCATAGCCCCGATCCTGCAGGATCTCTGCCACTTCCTCACTGAAGTCCCCGGTGTCGCAGACCACATAGACCGGCTTGTCCCCGGGGATATTGTCCAGATCCTTCCCCAGCCGGGAAAAGGGGACGTTGATTGCCCCCTCCAACGGATGGACCAGCAACTCGTCCGGCTCCCGCAGATCCACGATCGTGACAGCGCTGAAGTCCAGACCAGCGAACTCCTCAGCGGATATGGCCTTGATCGGCTCTTCCTGTATGCTCATAATGTTTTCCTCCCTGTAACGTGGAAGCACGCCCACAGCGAATGAGCCGCAGACGTGCTTGAATACGAAGATGATAGGAGATTTCGTCCTCCGGCGGCGAATGAGCCAGCGGATTTTTTAACGTATCATCTGATATAGATATCTTAGCACGAGACTCAGGTTCTGTATAATACCAAAGATTTAGAACCGGTTATCGGTTTTTCCGATACCTGTTTCAATCGCCAAGCCAACGGGCGATATCCAGAGCGTGGTAGGTGATGATCCGGTCTGCCCCGGCCCGTTTCAGGGACAGCATATTTTCCAGTACGATGCGTTTTTCGTCGATCCAGCCATTTTGGGCGGCGGCCTTCACCATGGCGTATTCACCGCTGACGTTGTAGGCCACGGTGAACACATCGAAGGCGTCCCGGGACCGGGCAAGTATGTCCAGATAGCCCAGGGCCGGCTTGACAATGATCATATCCGCCCCCTCCCGGAGATCATCCTCGATCTCCCGCAAAGCCTCCCGTCCGTTGGGCACGTCCATCTGGTAGCTCCGCCGGTCGCCGAACTGCGGCGCAGAGCCCGCGGCGTCCCGGAAGGGGCCGTAATACCCGGAGGCGAATTTGGCGCTGTAGCTCATGATGGGCGTCAGCGCCAGGCCGCCATCATCCAGCGCCTGCCGGATGGCAGCGACACGGCCGTCCATCATGTCTGAGGGGGCCACGATGTCCGCGCCCGCCTTGGCCAGGGATACAGCCGCTTTCGAAAGTAGGGGCAGCGTCTCGTCGTTGAGGATATGCCCTTCATGGACCAACCCGCAGTGTCCGTGGGAGGTGTATTCGCAGAGACACACGTCGGCGATCACCAGCAGCGCCGGATAACGCTCCTTGATGAAGCGGATGGCCCGCTGGGTGATCCCGTTTTCGTTGTATGCTTCCGAACCGATCTCGTCCTTATGTTCGGGAATCCCGAAAAGCAGCACGGCGGGGATCCCCGCAGCTGTGACCCGGTCCAGTTCCTCGTGAAGATCATTCAGCGCATACTGATGGATACCGGGCATGGATGGGACAGGCGCTGTCTCACCCTCCGTCACAAAGATCGGATAAATCAGGTCCTTGACACGGATCTCATGCTCCCGGACAAAGGTCCGCATGGCTTCGCTCTGCCGGAGCCGTCTAAATCGTTTCATGGGATTGTTCCTCCAAAATGACCTGTATGATCGCTTCCCCAGAGTGTCCCTCGGGGACCAGGACAGGGGCGTCCTGGTATATTTGCAGCTGTTTTCTGGTTTTCTCTCCAATGCAGACCGGGCGCGCGCCTCTTAGTACTCTGCCGGAGCGGAAAAAGGCATCCACGCCGCTGGCGCTGGAAAAGACGATGTAATCCGACGGTTCAGACGTGACCTCCGGCAATTCTTCGGCCTGGGCGGTATAGAGCGGCGCGTCCAGGAACGGAATATTTGCCCGGAGTAGAGCCTCCGGCAGTTCCTTCGCGCCATTCTCCGCCCGCAGGAGCAGCAGCCGGTCTCCGGAATCCAGAACAGGAATCAGCTCCCGGCCCAGCCCCTCCGCGCAGTGGTCAGAGGGGACAAAGTCCGCCGTAAATCCGTATTTCCGCAGGCGATCCGCCGTCCCCGGTCCCACGCAGGCAAATCTCAGATGGGCCAGCCGCCGGAGATCCACGGCCCGGGCCCGCAGACAGTCAAAAAACACCTCAATCCCATTCCCGCTGGTGAACACCAGCCAGGTATAGATGCCCAGATCTTCGGGAACCGCAGATGGATTCGGGTGTATGGTCAGCAGCGGCAGACGGATTACCCTGGCTCCTAAATTAAGGAGCTGCGCCGCCAGCTTTCCGGTGAACTGCTCTGTGCCGGTGACGGCCACGGAAACGCCCTCCAATGGAGGTCGGATCGTCCCGGCGCAGTCCATGCCCGCGGTGTCCCCCACCACCAGAATGGCCGGAGTCTCCGCCAGACTGGCTTTGTAAGCAATATCCGCCAGGGTGCCGTCGATGCGCGTCTGTTCCGGGGTACAGCCTTTGGAGAGAATCGCGGCAGGGGTGGCAGGGTCCTTCCCGCATACGATCAGCGATTCGGCAATGGTCCCGATGCTGCCGAGGCCCATCAGGAACACCAGCGTGCCCTTGAGCTTTGCCAGGGCCCCGAAGTCCTCCCCGGTTCCATCCGCGCTGTGGCCGGTGACCACGGTGAAGGACCGGGCGACCTTCCGGTGGGTCACGGGGATGCCGCAGGCCTCCGGCACCGCCACGGCGGAGGTCACGCCGGGAACCACCCGGGCGGGAATGCCCGCCGTCTGAAGGGCCAGCACTTCCTCTCCGCCCCGGCCAAACACAAAGGGATCGCCGCCCTTCAGGCGCACCACCCGTTTTCCGGCCCGGGCCGCGCCGATCAGGATCTGGTTGATCTCCTCCTGCTGCATGCTGTGGCGACCGGCCCGTTTTCCCACATAGATTCTTTCACAGTCCTTGGGAAGTTCCCCCGGCAGCGAGGAATCAATGAGGTCGTCGTAGACCAACACCTCCGCCTGTTTCAGCGCCCGGAGGCCCTTTACCGTGATCAATCCCGGCCCGGGGCCGGCCCCCACCAATGTTACCGTACCGCTCACAGCTCCATCGCCTCGATCACATCCACCGTGCGCCGGATGACATCCTCCCCGTGGTCCGCAGACAGGAACATGGCCTCAAACTGACTGGGGGCCACATAGATGTCATGCTCCAGCATGTGTGCAAAGAACCGGGCGTAACGATCCGTGTCGGCACGCAGCGCGTCTCCGTAACTGCGCACGGGGCCGTCTGTGAAAAACGCGGTCAGTAACGAACCCACCCGGTTCACGGTCAATCCCTTTGCCCGAAGCGCCTGCTCCAGTACCGCGCCCATTTGCTCCAGTTGATTGTAAATCTCCGGGTGGTTTTTGAGGATGTCCAGCGTGGTGATTCCCGCAGTCACCGCCACCGGATTGCCGGACAGAGTCCCCGCCTGATAGACCGGACCCAAGGGCGCGACGGTCTGCATGATTTCACGCAGCCCACCGTAGGCCGCCAGAGGCATGCCGCCGCCCACGATCTTTCCAAGGCACACCAAATCGGGGAGGACATTGTAGTATGACCCCGCGCCGCCATAGCTGACTCGGAACCCGGTGATCACCTCATCGAAGATCAAAAGCGCCCCATGGCGTTTCGTGATCTCCCGCAGACCCTCCAGAAAGCCCGGCTCCGGGGGAACCACGCCCATGTTGGCCGCCACCGGCTCCACCATGACAGCGGCAATGTCCGAATGGGCGGAAAACAGCGCCTCCACGGAGCCCCAGTCATTGAATTCCGCCAGCAGGGTGGTCTCGGCATATCCTTTGGGAACACCGGCGCTGTCCGGAACGGACCCGGTCAGCAGACCGCTTCCCGCCTTGACCAGAAGCCCGTCGCTGTGGCCGTGGTAGCAGCCCCGGAATTTCACGATCTTCTCCCGGCCGGTATAACCCCTGGCCACTCGGATGGCGCTCATGCAGGCCTCGGTGCCGCTGGACACCAGCCGCACCTGCTCCACAGCAGGCACCGCCTCCACAATCTGCTTTGCCAGTTCCGTCTCCAGCTCTGTAGGCGCGCCAAAGGTCAGCCCTCGGAGGCAGGCGTCCCTGACCGCCTCCACCACCTCCGGATGGGCGTGCCCCAAAATGGCCGGGCCCCAGGAGCCCACATAGTCCAGCAGCTTATTCCCGTCCGCGTCGTAAAGATAGGCTCCTTTTGCGTATTCCATGAACCGGGGCGTCTGCCCGACTGCGCCGAAGGCCCGTACAGGGGAATTGACCCCGCCGGGGATGTATTTCCGCGCTTCCTCAAACAGGGCGCGGGATTTTTCTGTGTTCATGCTTCTGCCTCCATGCGCCGGAGCACCGCGGAAAAGGATTCAAATTCCGCGCCGGTGGCGGCGTCCCGAAATTGATAGCTCAGCTGCATCCAGTCCCGGCGGTCACGAAGGACCGGCAGCAGATCGTGGAAGGCAAGCTCCTTGCGCAGCTTGTCCATCTCCTGATCCACCAGCTCCTCCGCCGGGACCAGCTGATCCTGCCGGATTTTTTGATTCTCTCTGGCCCGGCGGGCAAAGTCGTCCATGGTCAGCAGCGTGATGCCCGGGAGGGCTTTTATCGCGCTGTCCATGTCTCTGGGAACGGCCAGATCCAGCAGCAGCCGGGGCTTTGCCGTTTGGATGCAGTCCCGGAGCCGCTGGTATGTGACCGTGTAATGGGGGCTGGTGGTGGCGGAGATGATCATGTCCGCCTCGTCCATGAAGCGGTACCGGTCCCCGTAGTCCACTGCTGTCACACCGGAGACCGAACGATCCCACCTGCGGCTCACGGCGAAGACCTCGAATTCTCCGTAGGAGATCAGATTCTTCACGACCTTGCCGCCGGTCTCGCCCCCGGCTCCAATCACCAGGACCTTCTTCCCGCTTCCGGAAAAGCCGTGGCACACGGATGCCGCCAGGGTGGCAACACTGACCGAGCGCTTGGAGAGCAGCGTCTCTGTCTTGATTTTCTTGGCGCAGGTGATGGCGGCCTTGAACACGGTGTTCAGCTCAAAATCCGTATATCCCCGGTCCTGGGAAAACTGGAACGCCCGTTTCATCTGTCCAAGAATCTCGTCCTCACCCAGGGCCATGGAATCCAGTCCTGCAACCACATAAAACAGGTGCCGGACCGCCCGCTGCCCGGTATAGATTAAAATGTACTCTGCTCCCTCGCGGGTTCCGGAAGCCTCCTGCCAGTGCTCCAAGGCTTCGTAGGGATCGCCGGTGCCATACAGCTCACAGCGGTTGCAGGTGGACAGGTAGACGCCACCCAGACGCGCCAGCAGCACCGCAGCAGACTCCTCCGGCAACGTGAACCGCTCCCGCAGGGCAAGGTCCGCTTTTTTATAGTTCAGTGACAGTACAAACACAATGAAACCTCATTCATATTATCTCGTCCAGGATCTCCCGGCACAGGACCGGATAATCCGACCACAACCCGGTTCGGGTTGCTTTTCTTCCCTGGAACAGGCCGGTGATGGCAGCCTGTTTCCCCTGCAGGGCACAATGGGCTCCCAAAGCCGCGGAGCAGTCGGCCTGCAAAAGGGATAACATCTCCCGCTCCGCCAGGAACCGCCGCCAGGCGGTTTGGTCAGTCATGGATTTCAGAATCCGGCGCATCTCCGGATCCCGCTCCCGGCACTCTATGGCAAGGATGCCCTGACAGGGGGCCGGAAGAAAATCCTCCACATCGAAGGTCCGCACATCCAGATCGGAAAGGTCGGCCTGCAATCGGTCCAATCCGGCTTTTGCCAGGATGATTCCGTCATATTGGCCATCCCGCAGCTTCCAGAGCCGGGTGTCCACATTGCCCCGGATGCTCTGATACTCTGCATCCGGATAAAACCTCCGGCACTCCAATGTCCGTCGTGGACTGCTGCTGCCGATGACCGCGCCGGCGCCCGGTTTTGTTCCCCGCCGGGAAAGCAGGCAATCTCTGGGGTCAGCTGCGGCGGGGGTCCCGCCGATCAAAAGGCCGGAGGCCAGCTCATAGGGCAGATCCTTGCCACTGTGGACGGCGATGTCCGCCCGTCCGTCCAGCAGATACGTCTCCACTTCCCGGACAAAGAGACCGTTCCCGCCGATCTTTGTCAGGGGACTCTTCTGATCCCGGTCCCCTCTGGTGGAAACCGTCACGATGTCCACACAGTGCCCCCGGGCTTCCAGGAGAGCCTTTACCAGATTGGATTGAACCAGGGCCAGCTTACTGCCCCGGGTGGCCAGCTTTATGGTTTTCATGGTTCCTCCAGCAGCGCGTATAGCCGCGCCTTCAACAGCCGCGCCCGCTGCCTCTGGTCGGGCACGGTTTTTTTCAGCTCTGACCGCAGCGCGTACAGCTCTTCCAGAATCTCTTCGGTCCGGTTCGGGAGAATCTCCTCCAGTTCACGCCTCACATACTGCGCGAAAGCAGGGCATTTCCCGTTTGTGGTGATGGCCGCGGTCAGATCGCCCCGTTTTACCAGTGCGGGAAATACAAAACTGCACAAGGCAGGATCGTCCACGATGTTGACCGGTTTCCCGGATTCTTTGCAAAGCGACGCAATGCGCCGGTTCAATTCCCGGTCATCTGTGGCCCCGATCACATAGTCCCCCAGGGAAATATCTCCATCACGGAAGGGACGCAGCAGCACAGGGACCTCTGTAATTTCTGTCTGCTCCGCGATCACCAGAATGCGGTCCGTGAACATTTGAAGCCGCTCCACTTTCTCCGCTGCCACCGCGCCGCCGCCGATCACCAGAAAGGTTTTTCCTTCGATGTCCTGAAAAAAGGGAAACAGCGTCATATCACAAACTCCGTTTCCGGAGGTGAAAAAGTCAGAAGCTCCGACACAAATTCCTCCGCGAGGGCGCTGAGCTGCATACCCTTCTTCTTGATATAACCGAGGGTCATGGTTTCCCCGGACTCCAGAGGAACCGCTGTATATCGATCCCCGTTGAGGTCCTCGCAGATGATGCCGGAGCAGAGGGTGTAGCCCTGGAGCCCCACCATCAGATTCAGCATCGTGGCCCGGTCGTCCGCCTTGATGAGCTTTCCGTAGTCCTCCGTGCTCAGGACCTCCTCGGAAAAGTGGAACGAGTTGCTGTCGCCCTGGTCAAAAGACAGAAACGGGTAGGGCGTGAGCTGCTCCAGCGACAGCTTTTCTTCGCCCGCCAGCGGGTGATTCTTCGCCAGGTACACAGAGACAGGACAATCGAACAGCGGTATAAACTCCACGCCGCTGTCCCGGAGCAGCTTTCCGAGGACCTCCCGGTTGAACGGGCTCTGATACAGAATACCGATCTCGCTTTTCAGTGTCTCCACATGGCGGATCACCTGGTTGGTTTTTGTCTCATGAATGGCAAAGGAAAACTGATCGATCCCATGGGCTCTTGCCACGCGGATAAAGGCCTGGACTGCGAAGGTGTAGTGCTGCATAGAGACGCTGAACTTTGTTTTCCGGTCCCTGGGGGACACAAACCGGTCCTCGATCAGCCGGAACTGCTCCAGCACCTGACGGGCATAGCCCAAAAACTCCTCCCCGTCCAATGTGACGGTGACGCCGCGATTGGACCGGAGAAAGAGTGTGATCCCCAACTCCAGCTCCAATTCCCTGATCATGTGGGACAAGCTGGGCTGTGAAACATAGAGTTGTTTGGCAGCCTCATTGATGGAGCCGCAGTCCGCAATCGTTATGGCATATTGAAATTGCTGAAGGGTCATAACGATCCTCCTTGTCATCCTATAATCATATTAAATCTATATGGTTTGTATGCTATTATGAACCGAAGGCACAAAAATGTCAATAGGCATTCCGCCGGTTATCCGATTCTTGGATAGCAGCAAATCCGTTATCAGTCATTCCGATAGCCGCCTGGCCGGGGAACCGGGAGAACTCCTTATTATATGCCGTCATAGCGTTATCAAAAATGCCGATAACCGGTTCAAGGTTTTGTGTATTATGAGAAATCCGGCTGCGGGACTATAATAGCCCAGAAGCAATTCTTCGCCCGGCATCCTGAGCCGCCGGGCAGAAACAGGAGGCAACTTCATGAGATTTCGACTGATCGCCATGGCGCGATGTAACTACCGATTTGGACGAATGCAGCGATGTTGAACCGGCAATGAAAAACCATAAACAACACACTTCAATCTGAATCGGAGGTTTTTATCATGAATAAGATCGTTACCCTTGGGCTGAGTGCAGCGCTGCTCCTCTCCCTGCTGGCAGGCTGCGGATCCAGTTCCAACGTAGGCAATACTGTTTCCGCGACCACGGAAGGTACCCAGTCCGAAACAAGCAGCATACAGTCCGGGCAGGAAGCCCAGAGCGCCGCGGCTGAGCCTGACAAAGTCCTGCGCATCGCCACCCAGACCTATCCCCTGTACGCATCCATCAATCTGGCCCATGAGCTTGGATTCATTGATGAGGAGCTGGAAAATGCGGGATACAAGGCCGAGTGGACCGACTATGCCTCCGGCCCGCTGGTCAATGAGGCTGTCGCCGCAGGCGAAGCGGACGTTGGCCACATGGCCGATCTGCCCGCCATCATCGCCCGGTCCTCCGGCCAGCCCATCCAGGTGGTCTCCGGTGTAGCCACCGGCGAAAAATCCCTGGCCGTGCTGATCCCCACGGATTCCGACATTCAGACCATCGAGGATCTGAAGGGCAAGAAGATCGCATATGCCACCGGCTCCTACGCCCAGCATCTGCTTGCCCTGGTGCTGGATCAGGCGGGATTGACCTTTGACGACGTGGAATCCATCAATCTGGGCGCCGCCGACAGTCCCACAGCCCTGGAGACCGGCGAGGTGGACGCCATCGTGATCTGGGAGCAGTTCATCACCAAGCTCACGGAGGAGGGCAAGGCCAAGGTCCTTATCGACGGCACGGGCATAAAGAAGAGCAACATGGTGCTCTACGCCGTCAGCGAATACGCCGCCGCCAACCCCGACGCCATCGTGGCCTTCATCAAGGGCACCGAGCGGGGCGCCCAGTACATCAAAGACAATCCCGAGGATGCGGCCAAAGTCCTGGCTCCCATCTACAGCGTCACCGAGGACGTGATGGCCAAGATCCTTCAGAACTTTGACTTCACCGTGGCTCTCAGCGACGACGACATAACAGAGATCCTGACGGTAGCCAGCTATGCCAATGAAGCCGGTATCATCCAGAATCCCGTCGGCGAGGAGTTCATCGACACAACGTATCTCAAACAGGCAGGCTATTGAGCGAAGCAGGGCCAGCGTCCACCGGACGCTGGCCCACTATGAAAGGCGGTGACGGAATGAATGATACCGTTGCAAATAAAGAGGCAAAGACGCCGGCAAAGAGAGTCGGGGCGGCAGTATGGTATCTTCTCCTTCCGCTCCTTATCCTGGCAGTCTGGGAGTTTGTCTGCCATACGGGGATTTTCCAGAGCTACACCATGCCCGCCCCGGAGGCCGTCATCCGGGCCGCTGTGGACGGAATTCGAGACGGCTCTCTTGCAAAGCACATTGGGGCCAGCTTTCTCCGGGTTCTCGAGGGGTTCCTGATCGCGGCGGTCTGCGCTCTGGCGCTGGGCGTCGTGACTGGCCTGAGCAAAAAGGCGGAATGCTTCTTTGAACTGGTCATTCAGATCCTAAAGCCCATTCCGCCCATCGCCTGGATCCCACTGGCAATCCTGTGGTTCGGTATCGGGGAGCCCTCCAAGCTGTTTATCATCTACCTGGGGGCCTTCTTTCCGATTCTGCTGAACACGGTGTCCGGCATCCACAACCTGGACGGCAAATACCTGGAGCTTGCCAGGGTCTATGAGGTGGATAAGCTGCGGCTGGTCACAAAAATCATCCTGCCCGGGGCGCTGCCGGAGATTCTGACCGGCATCCGGGTGGGCCTCGGCAACGCCTGGGTCTGTGTGGTGGCGGCGGAGATGATCGCGGCTACGAGAGGGATCGGCTATATGCTCTCCAATGGGCGGAGCCTGTCCCGGCCGGATCAGGTGATCCTGGGGATGCTGCTCATCGGCATCGTGGGCAAGATCATGGACGATATTCTGAAATTTATCTCCAAAAAGATCGTAAAATGGGCGTAACGGAGGGAACGAATATGACACATACAGCGGTTTCTCTGCGGGGCGTCAGCAAGCAATTCGATGATCTTTCCGTCCTTTCAGATATCTCCCTTGAGGTGCCGGAGGGTGAATTCCTGTCGGTGATCGGTGTCAGCGGCTGCGGAAAGTCCACCCTGCTGCGGATCATTGGCGGTCTGGAGCAACAGACCGCCGGAGAGGTACTGGTGGACGGCGTGGCGGTGAAAAAGCCTACCCGGAACACCGGCTTTGTGTTCCAGGACCACCGGCTGCTGCCCTGGCTGACGGTGGAGGCAAACATCAAGCTGGGCCTGGACAAAAAGACGCCGAATCAAGACGAGATCGTGCAGCAGAATCTGGAGCTGGTGGGCCTTCAGGAGTTTTTGGGGTCCTATCCCCGGCAGCTCTCCGGCGGCATGGCCCAGCGGGTGGCGATCGCCCGAGCCCTGGCGAACCGGCCGAAGATTCTCCTGCTGGACGAACCCTTCGGTGCCCTGGACGCCATGACCCGCATCCATATGCAACAGGCATTAAGGGAGATCTGGGAAAAGGAAAAGATCACCATGATCCTCATTACCCATGACATTGAGGAGGCTGTTTACTTAGGCGAGCGGGTCGTGGTTCTGTCCAGCCGGCCAGGGCATATCAAGAAGATCGTAGACATTCCCCATGTATGCCACGTGATCCGTACCGGGACCGAGTTCAGCGAGACCCGGGATAAAATCTACCGGGAGTTCTTCCGGGACGAAAACGTGGCGCTGGATTACAACATATAGGAGGCAAACATGGCATTGCATGTATTATCCGGCCAGGAAGCCAGGATCGAGAAGGAGATCGAGACAGGCGCGCCGGTCTATGTATCAAACAACCGGGCCACGCGCCTTTTGGAGCGAGTCCGGACTCAGAAGCCCGTCATCGACATCGAGCGGGGTCTCTACTTCACGGAGAGCTTTCGGGAGACCGAGGGCCAGCCCCTGAATCTCCGCTGGGCCAAGGCACTCTACCACTATGCGGAGAATGCCACTGTCTACATCGAGGAGGATCAGCTCCTGGCGGGCCGGGCGGGAAAGCTGGGCCGCTACGGGGTGCTGTACCCGGAGCTGGACGGGGACATTCTGGACGAGGCCATCGCCCGGCTCCCGGAGCGGGAGACCTCCCCCTTTGACATCGACCCGGCGGACGCGAAGATCGTGGCGGAGGTCATTTCCCCCTTCTGGAAGGGCAAAACCTTTCATGAGGATTTGGGGACCGCCTTTCCGCCGGACACAAGGAAGCTGACCTACAACGCCGACGGGACCTCCCGCTTTATCGTCAACGAGACCGCCTCCTACCGGTCCTCCATCCAGTGGGTCCATGACTATGAGATCGTGCTGCAAAAGGGCATCTCCGGCATCAAAGCCGAGGCGGTGGAACGGCTGGGCACCCTGGACCCGGACAGCGCCGTGGACACCATGGAGAAGAAGCCGTTTCTGGAGGCTACCATTCTGACCTGCGACGCCATTGTGCTCTGGGCCCACCGCCACGCGGTGCTGGCAAGAGAAAAGGCAGAGCGGGACCCGGCCAACCGGGACTTTTATCTGAAAATCGCCGAGGCCAGCGACTGGGTGCCGGAAAATCCGCCCCGGAGCTTTTATGAGGCGGTTCAGTCCCAGTGGTATGTGCAGATGTTCTCCCGGATTGAGCAGAAGACTGGCACGGTCATCTCCAACGGCCGCATGGATCAGTATCTGTGGCCCTATTACAAGCATGATATTGTCGCCGGAATCATCACCGCGGACGAGGCCCAGGAGCTTCTGGAATCCATGTGGGTGGCCATGAGCGAATACGTGGACCTGTATCTCTCAGAGGCGGGCGGAGCGTTCAACGAGGGCTACGCCCACTGGGAGGCCGTCACCATCGGCGGCGTGGACAGGGACGGTGTGGACGCCACCAACGACCTCAGCTATCTGTTCCTGCGTTCCAAGCGGGACTTCCCGCTGAACTATCCCGATCTGGCGGCCCGGGTCCACACCCTTTCTCCCCGGCGGTATCTCTACGAGGTGGCGGAGACCATCAAAGAGGGCAGCGGCTTCCCGAAGCTCATCAACGACGACGAGGTGATTCCCCTGCTGCTGGCAAAGGGTGCCACCATGGAGGAGGCCAACGACTACGCGGTCTCCGGCTGCTCCGAGGTGCGCATGCCCAACCGGGACACCTACACCTCCCCCTGTGCCTATATCAACTTCGCGGCAGCACTGGAGATGACCCTGTTCCACGGCCAGATGCTCAAATGGGAGGGAGAGACGATCGGTCTGGACGTGGGAGCCGTGGAGGACTTCGAGACCTTTGACCAGTTCCTGGACGCCTATCTTCGGGAGCAGAAGTACTTTATTCGCCACGCCTTTATTCAGCAGCATGAGATCATCCGCCTGCGGGCCCGGCACTTCGCCTCGCCCCTGGGATCTACGCTCCATAAGCTCTGCCGGGACAGCTTCACGGACCTGCACCAGCCGGTGATCCCCGGCGGTATCGATCTGGGCTACTTTGAGTTCATCGGCTACGGCACGGTCATCGACTCTCTGGCGGCCATCAGGAAGTTCGTCTATGAGGAGAGGAAGGTAACCATCCGGGAGCTTCAGGAGGCCATCCGTCATAACTTTGAGGGTTATGAGGAACTGCGAAAACTGCTCCAGTCCGCCCCCGCCTATGGCAATAACGATCCCTACGCCGACGCCATCGGCAAGCGGCTGGACAGGGAAGCTCTGGACTTTACGGCCAAGTACTCGGGGGAGCTGGGTATCCATCTGGACCTCCGGCTGGTGCCCTTTACCTCCCACGTGCCCTTCGGCAAAGTGGTATCTGCCACGCCCAACGGGCGACTTGCCTGGACGCCTCTGTCCGATGGCTCCAGCGCCTCCCAGGGGGCGGACAAAAACGGTCCCACGGCGGTGCTGCTCTCCAATTTTGCCACCAAGAACCAGGGCTATCGGGACCGAGCGGCCCGGCTGCTGAATGTGAAGCTCAGTCCCTCCTGCGTGGCTGGAGACACAGGGACCGCCAAGCTGGTGCAGTTTATTCAGGCCTGGCACGACCTGCGGCTGTGGCACATTCAGTTCAATGTGCTCAATACGGAGACTCTGCGGGAGGCACAGCGAAAGCCGGAGGAATACCGGAACCTGCTGGTACGTATCGCTGGCTACAGCGCCTATTTTACGGAGCTGAGCCGAGACCTGCAGGACGACATCATCGCAAGAACGGAACAGATCGCAATCTGAACAAGGGAGGGAGTAGCACATGGAACAGGGCCTCATCTCCAACATCCAGCACTACTCCCTCCAGGACGGCCCCGGCATCCGCACCACCGTGTTTTTGAAGGGCTGTCCCCTCCGGTGCCGCTGGTGCTGCAATCCGGAGACCCAATCCATGGAGCCGGAGACGATGAAGGGGACGGTCACAGGAACCTGGATGACTGTGGACCAGGTGCTCCGGGAAGTGGAGAAGGATGAGATCTTCTACCGCCACGGCGCCGGGGGACTCACCGTCAGCGGCGGAGAGCCACTCATGCAGGGGGCCTTTACCCTGGCGCTCATACGGGAGGCGAAAAAGCGCTATCTCTCCACCGCCATGGAGACCAGCGGCCAGGGGGATAGCGGGTTTCTGCTGGAGATTGCTGGGCTGCTGGACACCATCTACATGGATATCAAATCCATGGACGAGGCAAAGCACCGGAAATGGACCGGTGCGGGCAACGCTGCGATCCTGCAGAACATCGTGCAGGTGGCGTATCTCAAGCAGCGGGGACGGCTGATCCTGCGTACGCCGGTGATCCCGGGCTTCAACGACGAACCGGAAAAGATCGAGGCCATCTGTCAATTTGTCGAGACGCTGCCCCCCGGCATTGGCTACGAGCTTCTGCCCTATCACCGGCTGGGACGGGACAAATACACCGGGCTGGACCGGGATTACCCCATGGAGGACGTGAAGTTGCCGGAGGGCAGAATTGAAACACTCCGGGCCATCGTGGAGGGCCACGGTCTCGGCCTGTGGGATTACAGTATTTGATAGGAGGTATATCCATGGCAGTGGACTACGCGGCCCTCAAAAAGGGCGGCTTCATGCGGCAGAAGCAGAAGAACTGTTTCTCTTTGAGGCTCCGGGTGGTGGGCGGCAACGTGACCGCCAAACAGCTTTCCACCGTGGCGGAGGTGGCAGAAAAATACGGCGACGGACATGTACACCTGACCTCCCGGCAGAGCATCGAGATCCCCTTTGTAAAGCTGGACGACATCGACGCGGTCAAAGCGGCTTTGGCTGAGGGGAACGTGGAACCCGGCGTCTGCGGGCCCAGAGTCCGCACCGTCACGGCCTGCCAGGGCGCGGCCATCTGTCCCAGCGGCTGCATCGACACCTATGCCCTGGCAAAAAAGCTGGACGATCACTATTTCGCCCGGGAACTGCCCCACAAGTTCAAGTTCGGCATCACCGGCTGTCAGAACAACTGCCTCAAGGCCGAGGAAAACGACGCGGGCATCAAGGGCGGTATGGAGGTCACCTGGAACAAGGACGCCTGCATTCTCTGCGGCGTCTGTGAAAAGACCTGCCGCCAAAATGCCATCACCATCGCGGATGGCGATATCACGGTAGATCGAAGCAAATGCAACTACTGCGGCCGGTGCGTCAAGGCATGTCCCCCCGACGCCTGGATTGGCGAGCCGGGATATATCGTCTCCTTCGGCGGGCTGTTCGGCAACGCCATCAGCAAGGGGGAGAGCTTCCTCCCGCTGATCAAGGATGAGGACACCCTGTTCCGGGTGCTGGATGCGGCAGTGGAGTTCTTCAACCAAAACGCAAACAGCGGCGAGCGGTTCAAGTTCACCATCGACCGCTATGGCTGGGACAAATTCCGAGAGGAAATGCTGGAGGCTATGCATGGCTGATTATATCGTAGACGAGACCGTGGACATCACCGACGTGGTGTGCCCCATCACCTTTGTGAAGGTCAAGGTAGCCCTGGAGGAGCTGGACGTGGGACAGATCCTGCGGATCCGCATGAACGACGGCGAGCCGGTGCAGAACGTGCCCCGGAGCTGCAAGGAGGAGGGCCAGCAGGTGCTGAAGCTCCTGTGCAACGGCGACGGCACCTATGACCTGATCGTAAAGAAACTGGAGGACTGAACATGAACATCATTGTAGCAGGCGTAAAAAAAGAGGTTCCGGAGAACACCACTGTCAAGGAGCTGATATACCTGGAGAATGTGGAAACTCCCGACTATGTGACCGTTTCCATCAACGACGAATTTCTCATGAAGGCCCAGCAGGAGACCACCGTGCTCCGGGAGGGCGACAACGTGGAATTCCTGTACTTCATGGGAGGCGGCTGCTGATGGCGTTTTCCAATGAACAGCTGGAGCGCTACGCCCGGCACATCATTCTCAAGGAGATCGGCGTCAAGGGGCAGAAGAAGCTCCTGAATGGTTCCGTGCTCATCATCGGGGCGGGGGGCCTTGGCGCGCCGGCGGCCATGTATCTGGCGGCGGCTGGGGTGGGTACCATCGGCATCGTGGACGCCGACGTGGTGGACCTCAGTAACCTCCAGCGGCAGATCATCCATGCCATGAAGGACATTGACAAGCCCAAGGTCATTTCCGCCAAGGAAA
Organism: Oscillospiraceae bacterium; assembly: GCA_017469795.1. Lineage (GTDB taxonomy): Bacteria > Bacillota > Clostridia > Oscillospirales > Oscillospiraceae > HGM13006. Next base: position 31,562 of record JAFUFT010000047.1, on the reverse strand, counting down.
CCATGGAGGAGATGAACCCGGATGTGAAGGTCAACGCCATCCAGGCCTTCGTGTCCTCGGAGAACATCCTGGAGCTCATCGAGCCCTATGACTTCATCATCGACGGCACGGACAATTTTCCGGCCAAGTTCCTGATTAACGACGCCTGCGTCATGGCGAAAAAGCCCTTCTCCCACGCGGGGATCATCCGCTTCAAGGGACAGCTCATGACATACGTGCCCGGACAGGGCCCCTGCTACCGGTGTGTGTTCCATGAGCCTCCTCCGAAGAATGCGGTGCCCACCTGCAAGGAGGCGGGCGTGGTCGGTGCCATGGGCGGCGTCATCGGTTCCCTCCAGGCCATGGAGGCCATCAAGTACCTGACCGGCGTGGGCGACCTGCTTGCCGGGCGGCTCATGACCTATGACGCCATTAAGATGGAGTTCCGCACCATCAAGCTGCCCCATGACACCAGCACTTGCCCGGTCTGCGGAGAGAATCCCACCATCACTGAGCTCATCGACTATGAACAGGCGGCGTGTGAACTGAAATGATCTATTTGAAGCAATCGGATTATGAGGCCATCCTGGCCCACGGAAAGGCGGGACTGCCCAACGAGGCCTGCGGGCTTATTGCCGGGCGGGAGGAAGGCGGCGACCGCTATATCGAAAAGGTCTATCTGCTGGAGAACGAGGACCACAGCCCAGAGCACTTCACCATGAGCCCCCAGGCACAGCTGTCCGCAATTAAGGATATGCGGAAAAATGGATTGGGTCCCCTTGGCAACTTCCACAGCCACCCCTCCACACCATCCCGGCCATCGGAGGAGGACAAACGGCTGGCCCTGGATCCCAGAGCCAGCTATATGATCCTCTCTCTCATGGAAGAAGAACCGGTACTCCGCAGTTTTCATATCGAGGGCGGCGAAGTAACGGTAGAAGACCTGACCATTACCGAACAGTAGACACAGAACGCAGGGGCGGCCTCCGCCGTCCCTGCCGGAATCGTATTCGAGGTGATTCACTTGGGATGTACGAAAACCCCCGGGCTCCAAACCCGGCTGTTGCATGAGGGCAGAAGGCCGGAACACCACGGCTCCACGCTGCCGCCCATCTACCAAACCAGCGCCTTTACCCATGCCTCTGCAGAGGAACTGGAGAAGGTGTTCCACCATCAGGCGCCTGGCTATGCCTATACGCGGATCGGCAATCCTACGGCGGCGGACTTTGAAAGCCGCATGGCAGCACTGGAGGGCGGCATCGGGGCCGTCTCCTGCGCCTCCGGCATGAGCGCCATCGCCATGGCTTTGCTGAGTGTGCTCTCCTCTGGAGATGAAGTCATCGCATCCTCCTGCCTGTTCGGCGGCACCATCGATCTGTTCAGCGATTTTGAGAAGCTTGGGATCCACACGCGGTTCGTTGTGGATATGACGGTTGAAACCGTTGCGCCGCTGATCAATGAACATACAAGAGTGATTTTTACGGAGGTCATCGGGAACCCTAAACTCAATGTGGCAGATGTGGCCGCTCTGGCAGAGCTTGCCCACAGGCACGACATCCCTTTGTTTGTGGACAGCACTACTGCCACGCCATGTCTGATTCGGCCGATTGAGCTTGGAGCGGATGTGGTGATCCACTCCTCCTCCAAGTACATCTCCGGAAGCGGCAACGCCATCTCCGGCATCATCATTGACAGCGGGCGTTTTCGCTGGACAGCGGAACGCTACCCGGCAATGAACGGGTTCCTGAAATACGGTCCCATGGCGTTTCTGGCCCGTCTCCGGGATGACACCTGGAGAAACTTTGGCCCCTGTCCCGCACCGATGAATCTCTATCTGGCATCTCTCGGCCTGGAGACCCTGGGGCTCAGAATGGAACGGCTCTGCGGGAATGCGAAGGCGCTGGCGTCTGCATTGAAGGATTCTCCACTGTTTGGGGATGTGACCTATCCGGGGCTTTCGGACAGCCCTTGGCATGATATTGCCGGCAAGGAGCTCACTGCTTATGGCGCGATTCTGACAGTACGATGCGGCAGTAAAGAACGGGCGTTTTCCGTGATCAACCATCTCCGGTACTGCGCAAATGCCACCAATATCGGCGATGTCCGGACCCTTGTGATCCACCCTGCCTCCACGATCTATGCCTTCAACACCGAGCAGGAGCGGCTGGATGCGGGGGTCTACGATGACCTGATCCGGGTCAGCGTGGGCCTAGAGGACGCGGAGGATCTAATCGGGGATTTTATACAGGCGGCAGAAGTGGTGTCTCGCACACCATGATCTAAGTTTGAGCCGTATCATTGGAAGGGCATTCTTCCTTAAATAAATTAGGGGGAAGCCCCGTCCATATCGCTTGCGATTGGGCGGGGAGGTTCACAGTTCATCGCATACTGCATCGTTTAGTCCTCCATGAAATTATTGCGGATTCCGCATTTTTTATGCATAGCGAGGAAACTCGGTTTTTAAAGCCGAGATGAACGCCCTATTTCCTCGCAAAAGGTAACACAGCGGGTCCTAAACAGGCTGAAGGCGTTCCCCTTAAACACTGTTCAAGGGGAACGCCTTTTCCTTTTCTTCCTCTAACGGGAAAACCGAATTACATTTAATAAGCCATCCCGGTTCAGGGGCTTCTCAGCAGGCCCGGGGGAATACAAACGGAGCTGTATCCGGCAGCCGTTCACCGTTCTCCCGCCAGATGCTGATCATAGACATCCTGATATACCTTCAGAATCTCGGACAGTCCCAGGGATTCGCAGGTAGCCTTATACTCCTCCCAGTTCTCATCATTGAGCTCCAGGGATCCGTCCAGGAATTTCAGCACAGTCTCCTGCGCGTAGGTAATCAAATCCGGCTCATATTCCGCAATCTTCGCCGTCTCGTCGTTGTCAAATCCAATCTTCAGGGAGGTGGGATAGTACCGTTCCTCCGTACTCCCCTCTATGGTCCACATCTCCACCGCAGCGAGAGCACTGTCAGACAGAGTAGACAGCAGACGGTCGTTATCCTCATAGGACACCACATGGTTTTTCATCGTATACAGGGAGATCCCCAGTTCCGCATTGGCACCCACATCTCCGCCGATCACATATCCGTCGAGCCAAGTAAACTCATGGGTATCACGGTTATAGTCAACGGTGGTACCCTGGATGCCGTAGTTGTATAGGATATAGCCGCCCTCCGTATAGAAGTAGTTCTGCCACTGGCAGCACAGCTCCGGATTCCGGCAGGTACCGGAGAGGCTCATGCCCAGCGTGACCAGATTGGCCTCGTCATTCCAGACATAGGGCTCGTTGACGTCCCGGACCACCCGGGGCACCGCTGTCACAGCGAAGTCTGCATTGGCCTCGTCGGCAAAATCGGCCAGTTCATCCATCTTGTCGGCATTCTGGACCCATACGCCGATCTGTCCCGCTCCGGTGAGGCGGTTAATGACCATTCGGTCATCGTCCATAGACAGGAAATCCCGGTAGAGCAGCTCCTCGTCCATCAGGCTGAGGATCCACTCTAGGTAATCCCGGTAGCCATCGGTGACCCATCCGGAGGCGATCTCGTCTCCGTAGCGGAACACGCAGGAGTCCACGCTTGCCATAAAGCTGTCCGCCAGCATGGGAATATCCGTGTCAAACGCAGCCTCCACGCTCATCTGTCCGTCCTTGATAAAATAGTAGGGATAGGGCGCGGCGAAATCATCGCGGATCAGCCGCAGCAGATCCGTGAACTGATCCAGGGTGATCATCTTCCCATCAAAGCGGTAGCCTGCCTGCTCCAACCAGTCGCCGCGGGTGACCATGCCGTTGCCGGAGTAGGTACCGTCCTTGATCCCGGCAAAAGCCAGCGTCATGCCGTCTGTCCTGGTACTCTCCACCACCGCAGGATCCAGCGTTTCCAGCAGCGCCACATAGTTCGGCATATACTCGTCCATGTAGTCGCCGATATTCAGGATAATATCTTCCTCATAGGCCTTGGACAGCCCGCCGGTGTAATAATCGTTGCAGGGAATCAGATCCGGCATATCTCCGCTGGCAATCATCAGATTGAACTGCTCATAGACTGCGGAACGGGCCACCTCGATATAGTCCACGTGGATACCGGTGGCCGCCTCTGCATAGGGTGTGATCCATGCGTCATTGCGGGACTCCTGTTCCATGAAGTACCAATAGGAGATGGTGTTGTTCTCCCCCTCCAGCGGATAGGCGAAGTACGTCTCCCGCATGGCCTCGAAGGGATCTCCCCGGGTCTCCGGTTCCTCTGCCGGAGGCTCTTCCTGCACCGAGTCTTCCGGTTCCGGCTCAGCTTCCGGCACCGCAGCAGGCTCCTCCGGAGCTGCCTGCACGGTCTCCGCTGCGGATTCCGCCACTGGAACGGAGGGCTCCTGCGCCGCAGCAGATCCCGTCTGACTGCCGCAGCCGGCAAACACCGTCAGCAGCAGCGCAACGCACACAATCAGGCTCCATTCTTTTTTCACGATCGTTACCTCCTTTTCAGCTTTCTTTCTCAGATAGCATGGGCGGCGGCATAGCCTGTCAGCACACCATGCCGGATCTCATGGGGTGTCGCGTCCGCTGTGGGCTTGGACATCTCGCCGGGATGCCGCTGCTTCGGATCTCCGGAGAGCATATTCGCGTCGCCCACGATAAAGAATTTGGGGGTAATCCCCGCAAACTCCAGGCTCTCATCGATCAGCGGCCGGCGGCCGGCAGAGAATACGACGCTGTCACAGGGAATCTCCCGAATCTCCTTCTTTTCCGGCTCCGGTGCAGGCATTTCCCCGAAGCCCCCGGGCGGAGGCGGCATGCCGGGAGGACCTCCCGCCGGACCTCCTCCGGAGGTAACCTCCACCGTGACTGTCTCCCGGGTGATCTTCAGAGTCTGCGCCCTGGTGATCATCTCCAGATTGGGTTCCTCATGGAGAGACTGCTCAAACTGGAAATGCGAGTGACTGTTGTTGTCGTAGGCCACATCCCGGTTCCGGGTGACCAGGGTCACCTTATGCCCGGTCTGACAGAGGTACAGCGCTGTATCCACCGCGATCATGGCCCCTCCGATGACGACCACATGGCCGCCGAGCTGCTCATGATTTCCAAATACCTCTATGGGCTTCCAGACGTGACTGAGATCCGCCCCCTCCACCGGTCCGGTCTTGGGAACAGAACCCAGCGCCGTGACAACCGCGTCAAAGTCACCGCCCTCAATCAGAGCCCGGTCCGCCTTCACCCCGGTGTGGATCTCCACGCCGTATCTCCGGCAGGCCTGGATCAGAGAGTCCTTGTAGTCCTTCATACACCATTTATTCGGCATAAAGTCCGCATGTCTGGCCTGACCACCCAGGGTCTCGTCCTTCTCAAAGAGCACCACGCTGTGTCCGAGCCGGGCACACTCCGCGGCGGTATAGAGGCCGGCGGGACCGCCGCCGATCACCGCCACCTTCTGCGGCTGAACCGGCTTTGCGTCCTCCTCCGCCAGCAGCGACGGCGCGATGCCAATCCGGGGATTGACTGCGCAGATACCGCTGTGGCACTTGTCGCAGCGCAGGCAGGCGATCACATCCTCACCCCTGCCCTCGTAGAGCTTCTTTCCATATTCCGGATCGCAGATAAAGGCGCGTCCCATAGCCACCAGATCCGTGCGCCCCTCGGAAAGGAACCGCTCGATCAGGTCCAGATCCTGGAACCCGCCCACCGGAGCCACCAGTGCCCGGATCCCGGCCTTCTTCAGCATCTCCGCAAAGCGCAGATTCGTGGGATAGTCCTTCTGACAGTTGTAGGAGCTGGCGTGGGTCATATCTCCTGTCCAGGCCCGGACCTCAATAATATCCGCCAGGCCGGCATCATCGAAGATCCTGCAATAGGATACAAAATCCTCCTCGGTGTAGCCGCCGGGCACATTCTCCCGCCCGGAGAGCTGCAGTTCGATGGGGAATCCCCATCCGCAGGCCTCCTTCACAGAGGTCAGCAGCTCCTTAAGAAGTCTGGCCCGGTTCTCCAGACTGCCGCCGTACTCGTCCGTCCGCTGGTTGAACACCGGGGACAGGCTCTTAGACAGCAGCGACGCATTGTAGCTCGCATAGACATTGATCATGTCAAAACCCATGTCCTTGAGCTGCACGGCACAGTCGGTAAACTCCCGGATAAAGTCTCTGATCTGCTCCTTCGTAATCTCCGGGGGCAGATTCCCCTGCATATCGAAGGGAGACTCCGGTCCCGGAGAGTATTCCGTAGGAACAATGGACCGGTCCGGCATCGAGGAAATGGACACGTCATTTGGCACGTTGCACATCGTCGATGCGTTGGCCGCCGCGCCGTACTGATGGATCCGCTCGATCAGGCGGCGGAAGTTCGCCTGGATATTCCGGTCGTCCATGTCAAAGGGACTGGTAAAAAAAGTCCTGCCTTTAAACTGCCGGAACATGCCGGGGGAACAGGTGACGACAGATGCTCCGTTCCGTGCAATATTCGCCGCGAAGGAGATCGTCTGCTCCGTCATATAGCTGGCCGGATCCTGCCCCTGCCAGCCCTCCGGGATGGACTTGGAGTTGATCAGCCTGTTTTTGAGTACCAGATCCCCCACCCGAACCGGGGTCAGGATGTGGGAATAGCGATGATTCATAAAATACCTTCTTTCTGTGTCAGAATCCGGAAAGAGGAGCGTCAGCCCTCTGAAATTGTCAGCCGGAATCCCTGCGTGTCCACATTTCCGCCGGACGGATCTTCATTTTCGAGAGAGGCAAGTACCGTATCCGCAAGAAGCGTCAGGCGGCTGTCGGCAGAGAGACGAATATGAACCGGCGCCTGATTTCCCTCCGGCACGGAGATCTTCAGTTCGCTCTTTTCCTCTGCCTCCACCAGGATCTCATGGGAGCTGTCTCCGGAGATCTCTCCGGAAAGGGTCTGCCTGCGTAGCAGCACGTGGATCCGGGCGGCGGAGTCCGCCGGCGGCGCCGGCATCCCGGGCATCCGCATGGGAGGCGTACCGAGAACCGCCTTTCCCTCCGGATTCGCAATCGCCACACGCTCCAGCACCACCTCCGCTGCGCCCTGGGCCGAGACAACGGGCCCTTCGCACACCGTCAGCGCGCCGCCGCTCATGGAAAACCGTCCGGGATCCGCCTCCACGCCGCCGGAGAATTTGACCCCCTGTCCCTGTCCGCTGAGCACGACGGTGTCCCTAAGATCCATCGTATTGTCCCCGACGATAATCAGGCCCTCCGTCTCCGGGGCCACGCAGACACAGTGCTCCGCCTCGATATGCCCGGTGGAATAGAGGCTGGCACAGTGGCCGCCCAATGTCTTCACCAGGCAGTCCTTCATCCGGATCGTTCCGCCTCCGGTATCCGTGGCAATCGTGGAACTGATGGAACCGCGGGAGGTAAACTCACATCCCTCCGCCTCCACCTCGCCGCCGAAGGACACGTAGACGCATCGGTTGGAGGCCGCTCCGTAGGCATCCAGCAGCACATTCCGCATGACAACGCGGCTTCCCTCCCCGTGGGCAAAGACATTATTTCCTCCGATGGCATAGGAGATAATCTCGGAATCCTCGATCCGGAAGCTTCCGCCCTCGGCCAGAACAGCCGCATTCAGGCCGGTAAAGCTGCCTTCCGAGTGGTCCGTAGTGTCTCCGGACTTCTCGATCCGTACGTCTTTCAGGCTGACCTCCGCTCCGCCGGAGACCTTGAATACGCTGTCGTCCCGCTTGTCTGTCGAGAAGCTTCCGCCGCAGATCGCCGCGTCCTGCCTATAGCTGTTCGACGCAGTCCCGCTGCACAGCGCGGTCCCGCTGTGGGCCTTTTCAAAGATATATCCGTCCATCTTCCGGGCCTGCGCTTCACTCAGGATCCCGGCCTTTTTCGCTTTGGCATAGGGAGTCTCCAGGTGCATCACATCCGGATCCGGAAGCCCGATAAAGCCCCGGACCTGTTCCGCCTGCTCCTGCGTGACGGTCCCGTCTGCGACAAACAGCGGAAGGGCTTCGGCATACCAGCTCTGCCGCTTCCGAAGGGTCGCTGCCTCCAGCGTCTGCATCAGGCGGCGTCCCGCCTCCTGATCTTCTTTTCTTCCCACGCCGTTCATACTGACGTCTCCCCTTTCACGGCCACAAGCTTCAGGTTTCCAAGATCATAATCCCCGCTGAGTCCTTTCGCGCCGGGCACATAGGTCACAGTGCAGGGTACGGCGGCCCAGAGCGACTGCAGCGTCTCGACCTGCAGGGACCGGAGCTCGCTGTCGCCGGTAAACACCACCTGACTTCCGTATCCCACCGTGAGATCCACATGGTGCATGCGTCCCCGGATCCCGGAGTTTTCCAGCTTCACCGCCAGACTGCAGTCATCCGCCGCCGCCACATCTCCGCTGATCCTGCATCCCCGCAGGATCGCAGTGCCGTTTCCAATATGGTCATAGTGCTGGGGGCAGCGCCGGGACTCGATAGCGCAGTGTCCGGCGGCGGGCGACAGAACGCACCGTTCCAGAACCGCCGTTCCGAATCCCCCGTCAAATACAAACGCCGAATCCCCATCGGCGATCAGTATGCAGCCGCAAAGCTCCATTCGTCCGGGCTTCTCCACCGGCTGCCAGATCTTTGCACCGAGAACGCCGCGGATCACCGTATCTTCGATCCGCAGATAGCCGTCGTTGCAGAGTACCGCGCCCTCCGCCTGCAGGGACCGGAGATCGCAGCCGCAGAGCTCGGCATGGCTTCCGCCGTCCACATAGACGCCGGCGGAGGCGGGGCCCTTGCAGAGCGCCGCGGTATCCCGGATATACAGATCCCCGCCCGGCTGGTCTGTGGCAAGCGCAGAGGCACAGTGGCCCGTGGTGACGATCCGGCAGTCATCGGCGCAGATCACGCCGAACTGGGAATCATACAGTCCATGTCCGAAGCCTCCGTCCAGCTCAATATTCACCCGGTTCAGGAAAGCCTTGCCCCGGAACACCGAGAATACGCCGTTGGCAGCCTCCAGCGCCATGTCGCCGGGCTCGCAGCGGGAGACAATCTGCGTATCTATCAGACGGACCTCTGTTCCGTTTCCGTTGGCAAGGACCGTACTGTTTATCCCCCGCAGCATAGGAAGCCGCACGGGATTCCCCTGGGAATCGGTATATTCCTGCACGAGCGCGCCGGACTGCTTTTCCAGCACCGTGCCGGTCAGCGCCACCTGGGCCCCGCCCCGGGCGTATACGGCAGACTGGTTGTCCTCTGTGGCGGTCCAGGTTCCGCCGCGATACGTTATCGTCTCACCATCTGCCCGCAGCGCCCCGGTAATCACCGCTTCACATTCCGGCTCCATCTCCTCCGGCGGCGGAGGCGGCACCCATCCCGGGGGAGGACCCGGATGCTGCTCTTCCTCCGGCGGCAGCAGGAACGCCCGCCGCTTCACTTCTTCATAGGTCACAGTCTACCCTTCTTTCTTTTACGCAGAGGCTCCCCAGACAGTCTGCCGGGGAGCCTCTTCCTTCGTTTACTTGCTCAGGTACCGGTCATATGCGCTCTGATATGCCGCAATCACGTCGTCGATCCCGTGGGACTGGATATAGTCCACATATTCGTTCCAGCTCTCATCCGTCAGATCCGCGGACAGGGTCATCCACTGCATGGTGGTCGTAGAGGCATAGGTCTCAATATCGTTCATCAGGCTCTGCACGGTGGCGCTTTCCTCCTCGTTGAGGGTCACGCCGGTGGGCAGCGTCGTATAGATGGCTGCATCCCGGTCATAGTCGCACCAGGTACTGTAGGACTCCTTCAGGAAATCGGAGGAGATGGGCATCTCGATCTGAGAATAGGCAAAGGTGGGACCTTCCTTCATCGTATACTGCATCCGGCCCACAATATTGTTCTCGTCCCGATCCACCATGGCAGGGGTGAGCTGCAGGCTGCCGTCCGGCAGGACCTCATAGCTGACGCCCTCGTCAAAGCCGAAGTTGCTGACCTGGATGCCGTAGTCGCTGAACAGGAAATCAAACCACTTCGTCACCACGTCCAGCTTCTCCGTATTGGCGCTGATCGTGCACCAGACGCCCTGGCTGAGCCGGGAGGACCAGGTCTGATAGTCGATGAGTTTCGGGGCCGCGGCATCCTCCAGGTGCACCGCCGGGCAGGCAGCCATCTCAATGCCGAGCACCGTAGTCATCATATTGGCTGCGCCGAGCACGCACTCATAGGTGGCGATCAGGCCGCCGTCGATGTCATTCATACTGGTCTCACTGACGCTGTAGAAGTCCTTGCTGACCAGCCCCGCGTCGATGACGCTGCGGAAATACTCCAGATACTGCCGGTACTCGTCGGAAATAATATCGTAGAACACCTCGCCGGTCTCCCGGTCGGCCAGGAAGTTGGAGGAAGCCGTCGTTCCGTAGGCCTCTGCAATATTGGGATACAGATCGCCGAGATTGCTGGCGCGGGTGGGCTGCTCCACCACTTCCCCGTCCTTCATGGCGGTCCAGAGTTCCAGCCATCCCTCCGGTGTGTCGGGAATCTCCGTGATCCCGGTCTGGGACATCATATCCGTCCGCACCCAGGGACCCTGGTTGGGACCGTAGGGCTGATCGTAGATCTGCGCCACACAGTAGAGCGTGCCGTCCTCCAGGGACAGCTCCTGATACAGGCTGGGATCCTCCTGGAGATAGTACCAGTAGTTGGGGATCATTTCCGGAATGACTTCCGTCAGATCCATATAGACGTCGTCGTCAATGGCCTTGGCGTAACCGCCCGCATAGGGGCAGGAGGTGGACATGCCGCGGGTCAGGCCCTTCTCACAGATCACATCCGGCAAATCTCCGCCGGCGATCATCAGGTTGTACTTCTCCGTCGCGGTCTCCTCCGGCGCGTCCACGAACTCCACCTCTATGCCGGTCTCCTGAGCCAGCCGCTGCCAGAACAGGAAGGTCGAGTTGGACTCGTCCATTCCCTGAAGGATCGTCCAGTAGCGGAAGCTCTCCCCCTCCTCAAACAGAGGAAGGTCATAGTCTATCTTCTCCGGAAGCGCGGGGGCTTCCTCTTCCGGCTCTTCCGCAGGGGCCGCTTCTTCCGCCGAAGCCGCTTCCGTTGCCGGCGCTTCCTCCGCAGCGGGAGCCTCCTCCGGGGCGGGCTCCGCCGCCGCTTCCTCCGCGGGAGCCGCTTCCGGTGCAGCCGCTTCCGAACCGGAGGCGGCTGCCTGCGGTGAGGCACCGCAGGCACTGGCCAGGCAGGCAACCATAACCAAAGCCAGCATCAGTGCCAACACACGTGTCATCTTCTTCATGGATATCCCTCCTATTACTTTTTTCTTCCTGACGGAAGCAATCTACACATCAAATTGCCTGTGCCGCCGCAAAAGCGGACCGCACGGCTTTCTGCACATTTCCCGTCTGCATGCAGTCGCCGATGAGCCGGAACTCGTAGCCCGCATCCCACAGGGAGAGCGCCGCGTCGAGATTCGGCCTCATCCCCGCGGCAAGCACAACGCTGTCCGTGGGGATCACCCCGTCCGTTCCGTCGGAGCAGGTATAGGCCGTCATTTCCCCGGCTGAAGTGCATCTGGCTCCGGTAATCACCGCCAGCTCCGCCTCCCCGCTGAGATTCCGGGTCAGACGGTTCCGGTAGGAAGGCGACGCATCCGCCAGGATCTTCTCCTGTATCTCCAAAACCGTGACCTTGTGTCCCCTCCGGGAGAGGAACAGGGCGGCTTCACAGCCCACCTGACCGCCGCCGATGACGGTCACCCGGTGTCCCAGTTCGTCCGCCTCGCGGAATACCTCCGGGGCAAGGACCGCCGTCTCCATTCCGGGCAGGCGGACCGGTTCCGCACCGACCGCCGCAAAGACAGCGTCAAAGCCGCCGGAAAGAAGGATCTGCTTCGTTGCCGGCGTACTGAGCCGGACCGCAATATCCGAAGCCTCCACCTGACGGATCAGGTACGCCTTGAATTTCGCCAGCGCCGACTTGAAGTCCGCGTAATCCGCAAAGTTCAGCTGTCCGCCCAGCCGGTCCGACGCCTCGAACAGGGTGACGCTGTGTCCCCTGCGGCGCAGCTCCAGCGCAGCAGCCATGCCGGCGGGGCCGCCGCCCACCACTGCCACGGACTTTCGTTCCGCAGCCGCACCGGGCTTTTCCAGGAGATTGTGCTCCACACCCATCAGGGGATTGACCGTACAGACAAAGGTAGTTCCCTCAATGCAGGCGGAGTCGTGGCACCGCATGCACTTCACACAGGGCACGACCTCTTTTCCCTGTCCCGCCTGCGCCTTTCGGCCCAGATTCGGGTCTGCCAGCCATCCCCGGGCCATACTCACGGCGTCGGCCTTTCCGGACCGAAGGACCTCCTCGATCTCGTCGAGATCCTGATACCCGCCGATGGTGACCACCGGGATCTTTGCGCCGCTCTTCTTAATCTCTTCCGCCATCCAGAGATTGGGCAGGTGCTTCTCAAAGCTCATGGGATGGGCCTGCCACTCCGTGGGCGCATGGACCTGCATCAGATCCACATGCCCCTCGATGGCCTTAGCCATGCGGCAGGCATCCTCGATCGTAAAGCCCTCCTCCGGCGGCAGTTCTCCGGACATCCGCAGCTCGATCAGGAAGTCCCTCCCTGCCGCCTCGTGTACCGCGTCGCAGCAGCGGTTCAGAAAGCGGACACGGTTTTCGATTGGCCCGCCGTATTCGTCCGTCCGGCGGTTGAGCCGCGTGGAGATAAAGCTGCCGAGAAGTCCCATATTGTACGCAATATGCAGCATAATCATATCGAAGCCCAGCCGTTTCAGAGTCGTGACCTGAAGCTGCAGGTTCTCGATCGCCTCCTGCATGACCTCCTCCGTGATCTCCTTGGAGATCTGGTTCCCGGGGCCCATGACCCGGTTCCCGGCGGAAGCCTGATAGGCGCCGTCTTTCGGCTGCACCGCGATCTCCATAGACGCCTTCGCCCCGTAGAAATGGATGGCGTCGGCCATCTGGGCCAGATAGTGCTGTCCCTCCCCGGAATAGAGATCGTAGCAGATATTCCTGCCGTTGCCGGGCGTGGAGTACGCCCGGGTGCCGCTGCAGGTCACCACCGCCGCCCCGCCCCTGGCCTTCTGGGCGTAGTGCGCAATCATGGCCTGGGTGGGATAGGGTTCCCCGCCCTGCAGGCAGTGCAGGCCCATGGGCGCGCTGAACAGCCGGTTCCGCAGCACCACGTTCCCGATCCGCAGCGGCGTCAGAATAGATTCATAAGGATGGCTCATACCCGTTTCCTCAGAACCGCACGTTCAGCGCAAAGACCTGCCCGTTGATGCCGGGAGACTCCACCAGCTTCACCATCATATCCAGGAACTCGTCCGGTTCCTCCTGGGCCACGACCGGAGCGAAATGCACCGCGTGCTCCCCGTGCTCCGGCTGAGCGCCGGGCATGGGCGGATCCTGGGGATAGTTCAGAGGCCCGGAGATAATCGTATTGAACCGCACGTTGTCCGCGGCATAGCTTTTGGCCAGAGACCGGGTAAAGGCCTCGTACAGGCTGATCTCAAAGGAAAAGTCCGGCTCTGTTCCCGGGAAGCCCATCAGGCAGACAGTCGTAATAAACTGCCCTCCGCCCTGCTCCGCCATACGCTCTGCGGCGGTCTTGGCGCAGTTGAGAAGCTGCAGGATGTGCATATTCAGCTCCTCATGATACTGCGCGAAGGTCATGTCCCTGAGACGGGATCCACTGCACACGCCGTCGTTGTTGATATAGGCGGTCATCCTTCCGCCCAGTTCCCGGTCCGCGTCGGCAATGATCTTCTGCGCCACCGCGTAATCGTTGGGATCCCCGTCATCATAGGCGCAGTTCACGCCCAGGGCCCTGCACTCCTCCTTGAGGATGTCTCCCCGGAAGTTGTGGATGGCCTCAGCGGTGTGGGCAAACACGTCATACCCTGCCTCCGCCATCTTCAGGCTGATATACCGTCCCGCGCCGCTGACGCCGCCCCGGACGACCACATATCCCTTTTCGTTCGCCATTGCTTTCCCTCCTTGTCAAATCCGCATGGCCAGTGTATAGGCGTCCCGGATCGCCGTGCGCATGGTACCCAGGCTCCGGCAGTCGCCGATCGTATAGAACTCCGGAGCGCTGCCGTAGAACGCCATGGCCGCCTCGCTGTTGGGAACCATACCGCCCGCGGCCACCACGTCGTCGCACGCCACGGTATGGCTTTCGCCGTTTTCATCCGTATAGGTCACTAGGCCGGGCTCAATCTTCGTCGTAACCGCGTTGTGGATCTCCGTCACGCCGAAATCCCTGGCCCAGAGATTAAAGTACGCTCTCTGATGCACGGGGTTGAGATCGTAGGCCACGATATTCTGCCGGCTGATCTGGGTGACCTCATGTCCGGTCTCCGCCAGATACAGCGCAGCCTCCGTGGGAGCGGAGGAACCGCCCACCACCACCACGCGGCGGCCGATCTCGTCCATGTGCGCGTAGATATTGCAGGGATTCCACTTCGCGGTTTCCGCGCCGGGGATATCCGGCATCTTCGGCCGGGCGCCGGTGGCGGCAACGACTGCGTCAAATCCCTCCGCCGCGATCATCTCCGGCGTGGCCTCCGTATTGAGCCGCAGCTCCACGCCCTGCTTTTCCACCTGGTGCGCCAGGAACTCCAGATACCGCTGGAGCTTCCACTTGAAGCTGGGCTGATCCGCATGGGCCACCTGCCCTCCGATCCGCCCGGACTTTTCGAAGATCACCGGCGTGTGTCCCCGCTCCTTGAGCCAGAGGGCGCACTTGACGCCGCCAGGGCCGGCACCGATAACCGCGATCTTCTTCCGCTTCTCAACAGGCCGGATCAGCCGCTCCGCCCGATGCTCCATCCCCAACCGGGGATTGATCGTGCAGTGGCTCATCCAGTCTCTCACCGGGGAGGTGCCCCGGCACACCCCGCACTCGATGCAGGGGTTCAGGTCGTCGGCCTCGCCGCTCTCCAGGATCTTCCCCAGATTCTCATTGCAGATGAACATCCGTCCCGACATAATAATATCGCAGGCGCCGGAGGTAATGGCCTCGTCCATCTTTCCGAGATCCATATAGGGCGTGGCGCAGGCCATATTGATCTTCACGCCCATCTCTTTCATCTTTTTCGCATAGGGGATGGTGTCGGATTCCTTCGGTTTCAAGGGGAAATTGCAGTCCGCTTCCCGGATCAGGGCAATATCCACATAGGGCTCGATGGCCTTGAGGAACTGCGCGCTCTCCTCATAGCTCAGACCCATCATGGGTCCCCGGGGCATTCCGTTGGTGCCGGGCATATTGCCCACCAGGATGAAGTCATCCCCTACCCGCCGGCGGAGCTCCTTTACCACCTTGACCGCAAAGCGCATCCGGTTCTCAAAGGAGCCGCCGTACTCGTCGGTGCGGAAGTTGCAGTAGGACTCCAGGAACTGTCCGATATAGAAGTGGTCACCCATGTCGATGAGTCCCGCATCGTAGCCCAGATTCTTATACTTCAGCGCCTTTTCCGCCATAATCCCGATATATTCGTCCATCTTCTCCTCAGTAAAGTAGACGTTCTTGGGCGCCGGATTCCAGTCCGGCGAGGGCAGCGCCCGTCCCTCCGGGCCGCCGTCCATCCACGGCGCAAAGTCCTCCTTGAGCTGGAGTGCCTCGGGGGATTCCGACCCGGGATGCGGAAAGTCGATCTTCTGATCCGGATCGTTGACGCAATAGGGCATTCCCCGGTCCGGAGAGAGCTCAACGCCGACGAAGCTGCCCTGCATATGCACAAATTCCGTCAGCTGACAGAAATAGTTCTGGCAGGCCTTATCCTCCATATCCCACATGGAGAAGTGCGGCGTGTCGTGGCCGGGCATCTTCCTCTGATCGGGATTCGTGGTATCCTGGGTCAGCACCAGCGCGCATCCGTTGGCGGCGATCTTCTCATAGAAGGAGATGGTGGGATCCGCCGGATATGGCTCCGGTCCCTGCAGGAAATGCACCTGGGCAATGGGGTACATGAACCGGGATTTGAGCAGCTTGCCCCGGATCAGCAGCGGAGATTTCAGTCCCGAAAGTTTCGCGGTCATAGGCGTCATCCTTTCCTGATATTCAGTGGTTTCCATTCAAATTTTAGCACAGAAACGATTTCACTCTTATGCAAAGACCCCATGAGGCCATCCGTTTTCGTTATAGGTCAGATCCGGCTGGCGGCGGCAAAGGCGGAGCGCATGCAGCGCTGCACGTTGCCGGGCTTCTTGCAGTCGCCCACCAGATAGAACTCTCCCGCGGAACCGTAGAACTGCAGCGCAAACTCGCTGTCTGGTTCCCTGCCTCCGGCAAGCACCACGCTGTCCGCCTGCACCTCCTGCATCTCTCCGGCGGCGTCCCGGTAGATCACGCCGCCCTCCGTCACCGCCTGGGTCTCCGCCCGGGTTACGTACCGGAAGTTCGGCTCCGCTTCCCAGCGTTCCTCGAACATCTCCCGGTAGTGGGTACAGGTGGCGTTGGGCGCCACCCGCTCCTGCCGCGTCAGCAGCGTCACCTGATGCCCGCATTCAGCCAGATACAGACCGGTCTCCGCACCGATCTCCCCGCCGCCCACCACGCTCACGCGGTGTCCGAGCTTCTCCTCGTTTCCGTACACATCAATGGGCATCCATACGTTCCCCCCGTCCGCGCCCGGGATCGCCGGCCGCCTCGGAGACGCGCCGCAGGCCAGGATCACCGCATCGAAGCCCCCCGCCCGGATCTTCTCCGGCGTGGCCGCTTCGTTCAGATGGAGATCCACGTTGGACTTGAGGATCTGCCGGATCATATAGTCCTTGAAGTTCCGGAGGGGCCACTTGAACGCCGGATAGTCCGCATGGAGCAGCTGGCCGCCCAGAGCTCCGGTCTTCTCGTACAGCACCACCTGATGCCCGCGCTGGATGGCAGTCAGCGCCGCCTCCATGCCGGCGATCCCGCCGCCCACCACGGCCACCTTTTTCCGGTAGGCCGGCGGCGAGATCATATGGTCCAGCCGGTTTGCCAGGCCCATCTTCGGATTTCCGGAGCAGACAAAGATCCAGGGCCCCTTTTCGTAGGGCACATGGCATTTGGCGCACCGCTGGCACGGAACAATATCTTCCGGCCGGTCCTCATAGATCTTCCTGCCATAGTCCGAGTCACAGATAAACTGGCGTCCCACGGCCACCATATCAAGGTCGCCCTCCGCCAGGAACTTCTCATTCCAGACCGGATCTCCATATCCGCCCGCCGCGGCCACCACCAGATTTGCGCCGCTGGCCTTGACCGCTCTGGCCACATGCAGGGTGACCGGCTTGCCCTCCTCGGAGTTGAAGCCGGTGGGATGCACGGGATTGATATTCCCGCCCCGGATCTGAAGGATATCCACAAGGCCCTCGGCGCACTTCGCAAAGGCCACCGTATCCTCCACAGTAATGCCGCCGTCATCCGGCTCCTCCCCCGCAATCCACAGGTCAATGAGAAAATCCCTGCCGCAGGCCTCCTTGATCGCCCGGCACATATCCAGAGCCACCTTGCCCCGCCCGGCCGGAGAGCCGCCGTACTCGTCTGTCCGGTCGTTCGTCAGCGGAGAAAAGAACTTGGACACGCCAATATGCATGAATTCCCGGTAACTCATCTGCAGAGACACCATATCAAAGCCGAGCTGCTTGAAGTACAGGCACTTCTTCACGGCCAGCGCGATCATGTCGTCGATCATCTCCCGGGTGATCTCCGACACCTTTTCCACCGGGGAAAACCACATGGGGAAAGGCTTTTCCATCGATGGCTGGGGCTGGAAATTCGGCATCTCCAGCGGCATCAGATAGATAGACGCAAGGGAATCATAGAAGTGGATGCAGTCCACCAGCTGGCAGACGTAGGTCTCGTTGGCGGGATCCGAGTAATCGAACATCGGGAAATGGCTGGCTGTGCCGCCGGCCTTTCTCTGGTCGGTATCGTCCCAGGCGCCGAAGGCCACGATGGCGGCGCCGTTCCTTGCAATATTCGCCACATGGGCAATCGTGGCGTCTCCGGGATAGGGCTCCGATCCCTGCAGATAATGGGGCAGCGCCTGGGGCGCGATCATGCGGGATTTGAGAATGTGGCTGCCGATCCGGATCGGCGAAAGCAGATGGGAAAATCGTGTGCTCATATGCAGTCTCCCTTCCTGTGCGGGTCCGGGTTTTCGCCCGGCTGATCTCTTCACAAATCCAGTATATCCCGGCCCGCTTTTTTGTGTCAAGGAACGGGGCCGTCCCGCGATTTCGTCGAAAAAAGCGGGAGTTTCCCGGCAAAAATCCGAAAAACTCCCGCAAACTGCTCAAAAAAGTTCATCAAAAAATCAGCTATAACAAATCCGCATAAAGGGATTGGAAATTTAAATCCGTCAGAGGTCCGGATTGGCGGCGAATTTGGAAAACTCCTTCCGCGGATTCTCCTCCGCATCCACGATCATCTGCTCCACCAGCGTCCTGGCCTCATTCTTATTCCCCGCTGCCCAGGCCAGCACCAGACTGGGATCCCGGAACTGCTCCAGCGGGATCTTCACCAGGCCCTCCGTCGGGAGGATACTGCGCCGGTCCGCGATGGTCACGCAGATCCCCGCCTTGACCCACTGCATGGACGCGTGATAGGAGGGCGTATTCCGGAACCGGGGCAGGATATCGCAGTCCCGGAACCACTCGTTCACAGAGGAGATCGCCATATCATTCTCCGACTCCGTGACGATCGTCAGGGTGTCGTATCGGAGGTCATTGGCCGTAAGCCGGCGGGAACGTCCGCTGTAGGGATATCCCGTCCTGGCCACCAGATAGTCCTCCGCCTTTTCAATGACCCGGTACCGGATCTCGTTCCGGTTTTCCACATCGAATTTCCGGCTGAAGATCAGATCCAGCCGACCGTCATAGAGCCGGGAGGCCAGCTCCTCATAGCCGAAGGTGAACAGCACCACCTCGATATGCGGATACTTCTGCAGCATTTCCCGCAGCACCGGAGACAGCAGATCGTCCACCGCGATCCCATCGAGAATCCCGATCCGGATCATCGTGGTGAGGTTGGTCGCAGCGGCCTGCGCCTTCTGCACGGAGCCCTTATACTGCACGAAGATCGGCTCCAGCTCCTCCGCCAGGATCTGTCCGGACGGCGTCAGCTCCAGCTTCCGTCCGCTCCGGTCAAAGAGCTTGACGCCCAGCTCGTCCTCCATCATAATAATCTGCCGGCTCAGGGCAGGCTGGGATACATACAGGAGATTGGCCGCCTTTGTAAAGCTGAGGCATTTGGCCACCGTCAGAAAATAGTTGATCTGAACAAAGTTCATGTACTCGCCTCCATTGCGCCGGAATCATCTCGCAGACTGCTCTTTAAGTTCATCATACAAAAAAATGAATAGAATTTCAACCGCGCCCCTCCAAAAACGCGTCCATCGTTTCCACTATAACAAAAACGTATGACTGTATCCCACTTTTGCATGCCTAAAAAAGCCCCGATTTCATTGACTTCAAAAGTTTTTTTGCGCTATGATGCAATTGACTTGATCAAGTACATGCTCATTCACTTCTGACACTTTTGGAGGATCTGATCATGAAAAAAAGAATTGTTGCTTTGCTTTTGGCCGCCATGATGCTCACGGCGCTTCTGGCCGGCTGCGGCGGGACAGCCCCGGCTTCCGGGGAAAGCGCTGCCGCGCCGGAATCTGCGTCCGAAGCAGCGGCCGCGCCTGCAGAGGAGGCCGCGCCTGCGGAGGAGACCGCGCCCGCGGAGGAGGCCGCGCCTGCGGAGGAAGCTCCCTCGGCGGAGGAGGCTGAACCCCTGGTAAAACCTCAGCCGGAAACCGGCACTGCCCCGGTTTCACTCCCCATCTCTGACGAAATGATCACGCTGGACTGGTACACCGGCGACATCGGCTACCTCTGGAGTATGCTGGACGACATCAACGAGAACATCACCCTCCAGGAGCTGGAGAAACGTACCAACATTCACATCGACTGGACTTTCGCGGACTTCGACGGCAGCCAGACCGCGCTGATGATCGCCTCGGGAGACTGGGCGGACGTCATTGACAACGCCAACCAGACCTACCCGGGCGGCATTCAGGGCGGCGTGGCCGACGGCGTATTCCTGGAGCTCACGGACGCGATCCAGGAATACATGCCGAACTACTATTCCTATCTGACCGCGGATCCGGATCTGCTTCGGAACAGCATGGATACCGAAGGCCGCATCAACTTCATCGCGAAGATCTATAAGGACAGCTCTCCCATCATGTGGGGTCCCTTCATCCGCGCCGACTGGGCAAAGGAACTGGGATTTGACCCTGCGGAGATCGACACCTACGACGAATACCATGACGTGATGCTCGCCATGAAGTCCGAAAAAGATATGGACGGGGTACTCCGTCTGCTGGGCACCGGCGTCAATATGTACGGCGGCATGACCTACGGCTACGGCATCAACGGCGAGCTCTGGACCTCCGAGGGCGCCTATCCCTTCTATGCCGAGGACGGCACGGTGAAGTTTGCCACCATGGAGCAGGGCTTCAAGGACTATCTGAAGATGATGAACCAGTGGTACGAGGAGGGCCTGTTCACCTCGGACTTCGTCAGCATCACCGACCGGAATATGTTCGACGCCGGTGAGGCCACGGGCCAGTACGGACTTTTCTACGCCAACATCAGCCACGTGACCAATCTCTACGGTCAGGCCGTGGAGGAAGGCTTTGAGCTCGCTCCTCTGCCGGAGCCCACCGTAAACGAGGGCGACAGCCTGAAATTCTCCGGAAGCACCTACAACCGGTTTGCCGACAACAACCTGGCGATCCTGGCGGATACCGAATATCTGGAGGAGATCTGCCGCTTCACCGATTACCTGTTCTCCGACGAGGGCGCGACCCTGATGAACTACGGCATTGAGGGCACCAGCTATGACGTGGTGGACGGTGAGATCCAGCTGAACTTTGACTGGTTCGAGAACTGCCCCACCATGCCCCGGGCGAACAACTACAACGACGTGCGGACCGGCATGCTGGGAGCTGGCGTATACACCTGCCTGCTGGATTACTGGGGCTTCTACGACAACTGGTACAACGACATCCAGCTCTCCACGCAGGACATCTGGGCAGCCCGCACCCCCGATACGCTGGCGGATTCCTGGGAGATGCCCTACTATATCACCAACTACATGACGGTGGAGGACATCAATGAGGTCAACCACTATCTGACGGACATCGGCACATATCTCGAAGAGATGGTCCCCTCCTTTATCATGGGTCAGCGGGACATCGACGCCGAATGGGACAGCTTCGTTGCGGAGCAGAAAAACATGAGCATCCAGACTGTCATAGACATCTATCAGACTGCCTATGACGCCTACTGGTCCTGAATGACCTCAGGAGGGCCGGGATTCCCGTCCCGGCCCTCCCTTCGCATATTCTGAATTCTTAGGAGTCGATTCGAATGAACAAACTATTCCCGACGCTTTTGTCCCCTCTGGTCATTGGCAAATACGTGACGAAAAACCGGATGGAGTCCGCCAACGCCATTCCCCACTTCCTGCAGGCCGCGGAAACCTATCCCGCCCAGGACACCATTGCCTACTATGAGTCCCTCGCCAAAAACGGGGCCGGCATCGTCACCGTCAGTCCCTACTTCGGCAAGGCGGAGACCCAGCGGAAGGCGCCTCTTCCTGACGTTTCCAGGTTTCCTGTCTTCGACCGGGACGACCCCAGCGTAGAGAACTACATGTCTCTGATCGCGGAGATCATCAAGTTTTACGGCGCCATTCCCTGCATCGGCGTCCGGCCCGACGAACCCCCCGGATACAATGTGGTGGGCGGCAAGGTCGCCTGGGATCAGCACGAAGAGGCCGAGGAGGGCAAAGAGCTCACCGAAGCGCTCATCGAAGAGATGCTGGAGGACATTCGGGACCGGACCCGTTACCTGTGGCGCAACGGCTTCCAGATGGCGTCGATCCCCCTGGGCTACGGCTGCTGTCTTGCCTCCCGGTTCATGGACTCCGGCCTCAACACCCGCACCGACAAGTTCGGCGGGAGTCTGGAAAACCGATGCCGTTTCGCATTGATGGAGTGCAAGGCCGTGAAGGAGGCCTGCCCGAACGTGCTTTTGGAGATCATCGTCAGCGGGGAAATGCCCGGTATGACGCTGGAGGAGACCATTGCCTTCGTAAAAATGGCAGAGCCCTGGGTCGACGTGGTTCAGATCCGGGCGGACACCTGCATGAACAGCCATCCCACGGGCTTCAACTCCGCCCGGCACGAGTACGCGGTCATTCCCTACGCCAAGGCGTTCAAAGCCGCCGGCGTCAAGGCTCTGGTCGAGGTGGTGGGCGGATTCCACGACCCCTATGACATGGAGAAATACCTGTCGGAGGGGGTCTGCGATCTCATCTCCATGGGCCGAAGCTACATCTGCGACCCGGAGTACGGCAAAAAGCTGGAGGCGGGCAACGTGGAGGATATCATCCCCTGCGTCCGCTGCAACAAATGCCATATGCAGAATGAAACCGGGCCATGGCTCAACGTCTGCTCCGTCAACCCCATCCATGGACTCGAGCCCCATCTGGCCCACATGATCGACTCTTCCGGCCAAAAGAAGCGCGTGGCGGTAATCGGCGGCGGCCCCGCCGGCATGGCCGCGGCCATATTCGCGGCGAAGAAGGGCCATACCGTAGATCTGTTCGAGAAATCGGACCGGCTGGGCGGTCAGCTCAACCACGCGGACTACACCTCCTTCAAATGGCCCCTGAAGGACTTTAAGGACTGGATGATCCGCCAGTTGGACCGCAAAGGCGTTGCCCTGCATCTGAACACCTACCCGGACCCGGAGGAACTGCAAAAAGGACAGTATGACGCCGTATTCGCGGCGCTGGGCGCAGGGCCCACCGTCCTGCCGATCCCCGGAAGCGACGGTCCGGATATCCGCTACGCCATGGAAGTCTACGGCCGGGAGCAGCAGCTGGGACAGAACGTCATCATCGTGGGCGGTGCGGAGACCGGCACGGAGACCGCGCTGTATCTGTGTGAGTGCGGCCATCACGTGACCGTAGTTTCCCGGCAGAACGATATTGCCCCGGACTGCGACCGGATCCACTACCGGGAGGTATTCGTGGACGCCTGCCATGCGGCGGAGGATGCCGGGACGCTGGACTTTATTCTGGAGGCAGGCACCACTGCGGTCACAGGCACCTCTGTCACCTATACGGACCGGGACGGCGTGTCTCGCACAATAGCGGCGGACTCCGTGATCATGTCCAGCGGGAGCACGTCCCGTCAGCAGGAGGCGCTGGCCTACGCCGATTGCGCACCGACTTTCCGCCTGCTTGGCGACTGCAATCACGTCTCTAATATGCAGGCTGCCATCCGGAGCGGGTTTGCCGCGGCTGCACTGCTGTGAACGAGCATCATATCTTCTCCGGAAACGACATCTAATACAAACAAAAGGAGCGACGCAGGCTGTTTTGCCATCCTGCGTCGCTCCTTTTGTTTGTATCATTATGTACCTATCACTGGATTTCCTGCTCCAGGCCATCATAATCAGGCAGCTAATCGACAGTGCTGACTATGCGCAACCTTGAACACCAACGTCCGGATTCCCTGCCCTTTCTTCGTTTTGCGTTGACGATTGCAATTGCATCGAGTAAAATACGTTTAAAATGGTTGCGCGTACAGATCGTACTTCCGCGCCTGCCGATCCAAGAGAAATTCCATGCTGCAAAACATAACCGCGAGGTGGAAGCAATGGCTGACAAAACCTATAAGAATCTATTCGATGACGGATCCACTACCTATCATGAAGACGGCACCAAGAGCAAGAGCTATAAGAATCTTTTCGACGATGGTGTTACCACCTATCACGAGGACGGCACCAAGAGCAAGAGCTACCGGAACCTTCTTGACGATGGCGTTACCACCTATCACGAGGACGGCACCAAGAGCAAGAGCTATCGGAACCTTTTTGACGATGGAGTCACCACTTATCATGAGGACGGCAGCAAGAGCCGGACTTACAAGAACTTATTGGATGACGGTTATACAACATACCACGAAAGATCCCCATATAGCACTTCTTTGGGCCAGGAGAGCGGTATCTTTGGATCATGGCAGCAGGCATATACACCCAGTTCGAGTACGGTAAACCAAGGACCCTGGCAGGATAAAGGCAGCTACACATCCGTAACTGCCGCGGATCTGAGAAAGCTGGAAACTGCAAATCTGGAGGGAGAGCGTCGCCGGCAATATCTGTATTACGCCGCTCAACTTCTGAAGGGCCGTCAGGTAAAGTTTGACGGCACGGCGGATCGAGCCCAATACTGGCAGCTGCAGCGGACCTGCGAGACATCTGCCAAGGGCAATCAGGAACGCGAGGACGAGTCTTACAACATTCTGACGGAATACGGGCTCTGCTGGTACGGAGAGGAACGGTCCTACTATGGGCCAAAGTCCTTCAGCGGTACGGGAATTCAGTGGAGAGACGTGACCGACAGCTGCAATTTGGGTCTGATCGACCTCATGTTGAGCAGGAATAAGATCGAAATGAGTTCCGCCCGCTTTGCAGCTCTTCCAGAGGCGGAGCTTGGAAGAATCATGGATTGGACTGCGGCCAGAAAAGAACAGCAGGATATGGAGCGCAGACGGCTACGGCTCTCACTGGGCGACCGGCTTACAGCTGTAGCGGCAAAACAGGCACCTTTCCCTCAAATGTGGGCAGACGGACTGTTTCTGGTGTTGTGGATCCTGTTGGGATTACTTGGGACCGGTGCAGGCGGTATCTCCATGGAGTTCGGCCACATCTTCCTTTTGACTTTAGGCGTTTTCGGTCTCTGGTTGGGACTCCGGCATTCGGAGTGTATCGGCTTTCCGGAGGTGGCCGCCTGCTTTGTCTTTTCCTTCGGGATGCAGTACTGCTGCTATGGAGATTTGAGCAAGCCCAGCTTGATCCTGTTTTGTCTCTTCCCCGTGATCCAGGTGTTGCATGTAAACTTTGCAAAGCGCAGAAACTCCTATTACGCAACGGAAGGACGCAAGTGCGCGATTCTCTATGGGTTTCTGGCGGCCAATGCCCTGATTGCGCTGATCGGCATCGGGATTGCGTGTCAGGCTTTTACCGCAGGATTTTTAATTGCTTCGGCCGTTACTGGGGTCCAACTGATTATCGAGAAATTCAAAGATCCTTCTTACGACAGCGGCTTTACAAAGGAATACCTGCACTACTGGAATAAAAAGTGCTGGCTCTTTCTTGGCTGCGGGGTGGGATTCCTCCTTCTGGGCCGGTTGGCAGAGGGCATGGGAAGCTTACGGCAGGGTATCTTTATTCTCTGTCTGTTCCTGCTGGCAGGAGGACTCCTGACCCGCCGGACTGACATTACGGGGCGGGCGGTCCGCTCTTTGATGCTGGCGTTTTCTATCGCGCTGTTTTGCGCGGTACTGAGCAGCAATGAGATGGCACTTTCGTCCATCCTTTATGGCTATGAGGCGTTGGATGCACAATTTGGCATCTCTGTTTTTCGCCCGCTTACCGGTGGTGTCTTTGCGCTGATAGAGCGTATCGGTACGGCCGTTTCGTCTACGGTATCATACACATTTCCTTTATCTGCACACGCATCATTATAGGTGAGATAATTGCCTCCATGCGCTGCATTGTTTCTCCGTGGGGCAACACTCTTAAGCTTTACTCCTACCCTTTACGTCTCATATGTTTCCTCCTTTTATTTCGCCAAAACCATTGCTAAAAGTTGAGCCAATTTCGCCAAAAGTGAAAATTGGCGCCAAAAGTAAGAAATTGGCGTGAACTTTGGCGAATGCTCAACCGCTAAACCCCTTGGGTTTCCTACATTTTCTCGTTCCTCCTGATTTCCCCCAAGTTCTGTCCTCCCGATTTCACTATATTGAGTGACAAAATGGTTGATCGTGATTTCGTCGAAAAGTGACAAGTTCTTTGGACGTCATTTTACGGGTCGGCTTTTCGTTCCATCCTCCCACAATCCACCAAATCCCATCACGATCTCTCCACCACGATCCACCACGATCCATCACTCTCACGGGGCACCAACCTGATCCGTCCCTATTCTCCCAAATTCCTTGATTTATGCGGGGATTTGGCCGGTTGTGGTTGGTTCGGTTTTCAATCATAAGCTGGGGAGTTTTACAAGACGTAAGGGTACAAAAAAGCCTCATGCACTGGATTTTTCCAATGCACAAGGCTTGTTTTGAAACTATGTTTTTAGGCCGTTAGAAGCTCAACGATTTTGTCATTTTCAGGCTCATCGTGAGTGTCACTGAACATTCAGCTCACTCCCACTCGATCGTGCCGCTTGGTTTTGGCGTCAGGTCGTACAGGACCCGGTTGACGCCGGGGACCTCCGCTGTGATCCGGGCGGTGATGTGCTGCAGCAGCGGGAAGGGCACGTCCTCCACCGTGGCAGTGACAGCGTCCCGGGTGTTGACGGCACGGATGATCACCGGCCAGTCAAAGGTCCGCTTGCCGTCCCGGATGCCGGTGGACTTGAAGTCCGGCACGATGGTGAAATACTGCCACACCTTGCCCTGAAGGCCGTTCTTCGCGAATTCCTCCCGCAGGATAGCGTCGGACTCCCGCAACGCTTCCAGCCGGTCTCTGGTGATGGCGCCCAGGCAGCGAACGCCGAGCCCCGGACCCGGGAAGGGCTGACGGTAGACCATGTTGTCCGGCAGGCCCAGTTCCTTACCCACGACGCGGACCTCGTCCTTATACAGGAGCTTCACCGGCTCCACCAGTTCAAACTGCAGATCCTCCGGCAGACCGCCCACATTGTGATGGGCCTTGATGCCGTCTGCGCTCTCGAGAATGTCCGGATAGATGGTTCCCTGGGCCAGGAATTTGATATCGGACTGTTTCCGGGCCTCTTCCTCAAACACCCGGATGAACTCCGCGCCGATGATCTTCCTCTTGGTCTCCGGGTCGCTGACGCCGGCCAGCTTGTCCAGGAACCGGTCCACTGCGTCCACATAGATGAGGTTGGCGTCCATCTGATTCCGGAACACGTCGACGACCTGTTCCGGCTCACCCTTGCGGAGCAGGCCGTGATTCACGTGAACACACACCAGCTGCTTGCCCACCGCCTTGATCAGCAGTGCCGCCACGACGGAAGAATCCACGCCGCCGGACAGCGCCAAAAGCACCTTCTTGTCTCCGATCTGCGCCTGTAGCGCCGCGATCTGCTCGGCAATAAATGTCCGGGCCAGTTCGGGCGTAGTAATGCGCTCCATGGTTTCGGGCCGTACGTTAGTATCCATCGCTGTCTCCTCCTGTCATTTTTTGTGAGATTATTATAACAAACCGCCGGATATGCGTCAAGGAAATCCCCGATCCCAATCCGACTTTTGCGAAAAAGGAACCGCCCCCTGCCGGAGGCGGTTCCCTGGTTTATTTACTCAGCTCCTGCATCCAGATCATCACGCCGTCCGGATCGTCGTCGGCGCAGTGGCCGCCGTCCCAGACCAACCGGGCGTTGACGTCCTTCCCTCGGTTCTCCAGCAGCGTCGCCAGATTGGTGAACACCGGAATGGAGGTGTCCCGATCCCGTGCGCCGTAGCGCATCCACCAGTGCCCCGCGCAGCCGGGATTTCCGGTCCGCACGAAATAGTAGGGATTCATCATGTGGATGACCGTCTCGAGAGCCTCGTCGATGACGTCGTCAGACTCACTGGGATCATGGGCCTTGGAGAAGGCGGTGAAGTGGCGGGTCTTGACAGTTTCCGTGCCGAAGAGATCCGGCTCCGCCATCTCCTTGGCGAAATCGTCGAAGGCAGGCAGTCCCTTCATGCGGCCGTCATATTGCAGGAAATCCTCCCAGGTAAACTTCACGTTTCCGTCCTCATAATGGATCCAGGGCCGTTCGGCCAGATAGGTCTCCCGCTCCGCGGGCGCAAGGGCGGAGATATAGCGTTTGGCCTCGGGGATCAGATAGGCCGACAGCAGATAGTCCTGCAGGTTTTCCCCGGTCACGGGGCCGAACCCGTCCCGGCCGGTGAGGGCCAGCTCATCCTGATAGGCACGGTACTGCGCCGCAAGCTCCTGAGACAGTGTCTGATCCACCATGCCCGGAACGATCCGGATGGGGCCGGTGGCCGCGCCGCCGCAGGGGATGGAGCCATACTGCCACTCATAGCCGCCGTCGGCATGCTCCAGATCGATGATGGGGCTGAAGGAGCAGGAGGCAAAGATGTCGTCCCGCTGCTCCGCTGCGCCGATCGCTTGGAGATATGTCTCAAAAAGCGGATGGTTGCCGGAGGCAGCAAGCAGACAGGACAGCGCGCCGCCGGCGCTGCCGCCGGTGGAGAGGATCCGCTCCTTGTTGCCGGGAATGGCGTCCCCCATCTCCCGGAGGTACCGCACTGCGGCCTTCAGATCCACAATGGCAGCAGGCGCTTTGCCGAAGTAGGCGCCGTCCGCCGCCTGGCAGTCTCTGCCCCGGCATCCTGGTGCAACGATCACAAATCCGTAGCTCATGGCCAGAGCCTTGTTCTCTCCGGGGCCCTCCGCGCCGCCAAGTCCCGGCAGCATGGGACCGCCGGGACCGCCGGGACCGCCGGGTCCTCCGGGGCCACCGGGTCCTCCGGGGCCGCCCGGACCACCGGGCATCATGCCCTTGTGATAGTTGTTGCAGGACATATAGCCTCCCACGCCGATCACAAACAGGATCGGCGCGTTTTTCGTATCCACCGGCACACCGTCAACGGTCTCCGGAACCCAGATATCCAGGCTCTGATATTCCAGGTCCACCGGTTTCGTCACATACGGAATGTGTTCATAGGCTCGGTAGACCACCTGTTTTACCCCGTCCTTCGTGCGGGCTTCAGCCGTCTCCCGGGTGTAATCATTCTGCGGGAAATGCAGTTTGTTTTCCGGCATAAGTACCCCCCTTGGTATCATGGATAGTTCTATTTTAGAAAACTCATCCGGTTTGCGCAATTCTACTTTCCTTCTGTTTCATTCCAAAACTGAATAACTATGCCTCTCCCCGGGCCTCCGCCTTTTCCTGAAAACCGGCATTCCGTACGATGAACCGCTCATGGATGCCGCTGCCGATCTCACCGGCCCTGTCATACATCCTTGCCCGGAAGACCAGCCTCCGCCGGTCCACCTCCACTAGCTCCGTTTCACACCAGACCGTGTTCCCGACGGATGTGGCCGCCGTATGCTCAACGGATACCTTTGTGCCCACGGTCCCCATGCCCGGTTCCAATTCCCCGGCGACACTTTTCCATGCGGTCTCCTCCATCAGCGCGATCATGGCCGGGGTAGCCAGCACTGCCAGTTCCCCGCTGCCGATGGCCGCTGCGGTTTTGTCCGCCGTGACCGTCATCTCCTGTTTTCCCCTGATCCCGATCTGCATTCTGATTCCTCCTGTCTTGAAGACATCCTTTTCCGTGCCTGTAGCGTTATTATAACGCAATCCGGTCGACGGCACAAGTCCGGCCCTCCATTTACAAAACCAAACGTGGCGGTTGAAAATCCTGTTTGTGCAGAGTATAATATGGCATAATCATGCACTGGAGCGTCTTTCGTGAAATGCTTTTCCGCAGAACCGTCTCCATGCGGGAGGCGAACAATCTTTGAAGAAAGAACAGATCGGAATTCTCCAGATGGTGGCCTGCGCCATTCTCTGGAGCACAGCGGGGATCTTCATCAAGCTCCTGCCCTGGAACGGCTTCGCGGTGGCAAGTCTCCGAAGCCTGATTGCCGGAATCACTATCGCCGTCTATATGGGATATAAGCGTTATTCCTTTGTGTTCAACCGCAGAACGCTCCTGGCAGGCGTTCTGGCCGGATTCACCTACGTCTGCTTCGCCCTGGCGAACAAGCTCACCACCGCCGCCAACGCCATCGTCCTGCAGTTCACCGCGCCGGTCTTCATCCTGATTTACTCCGGTCTGTTCTTCAGGCAGAAGATCCGCCGGGCGGATCTGGCCGTGGTCCTGATCGTTCTGGGCGGGATCACCCTGTTCTTCCTGGATCAGCTGGGTCCCTCCACCATCGCCGGCAATTTCGTCGCCATCGCCGCCGGGATGTTCATGGCGGGGATGTACATGACAGTGGGAAACGTGGAACTGCACGAGCGGTTCAGCGCCATCGTCATCGGTCAGGCTGTGGCGTTCCTGGTGGGCCTGCCGGCGGTCATCACCACCAGACCCGTCATGAACCCTGTCACCGCGGGGACCATTCTGGCCCTGGGTGTCCTTCAGCTCGGCATCTCCTATCTGCTCTATGTGCTGGCCTCCCGGACCTGTCCCGCTCTGGCCTGCTGTCTGCTCGGGGCGGTGGAGCCGCTCCTCAACCCAGTCTGGGTGCTGATCTTCAACGGGGAACGGCCAGGGGCGTTCGCGCTGATGGGCGGTATCATCGTCATCATCGCCATCACAGTCTGGTGCATCTGGGACGGAAAGCAGAAGGAAACCCAGTTATATGCGGATACCTGAGGTGCGGATATGAAACAGCTGATTGACTTTTTCCGTTCGGTCACGCCACGCAGATGGACGATCTATCTGACCGGCATCGTGATTCTCGCCTGCGGAATCACCATGAGTTCCAAGACAAATCTGGGCACATCTCCGGTGATCTCCGTGGCCTACAACATCTCCGACCTCAGCGGAATCCCCTTCGGCGTCATGACATTTATCTATTATGTGTTTCTGATCGCGGTGCAGGTGCTGCTCCTGCGGCGGGAGTTTGATCCCGTTCAGTGTTTTCAGCTGCTGGCCAGCCTCCTCACCAGCACCTTTATCGGTCTTTTCGACCGGTTTCTCCCGAGTTCGGAAGTGTTTCCCGTTCAGGTGCTTCTGCTGATTCTGGCCATCGTCCTCACCGCCATCGGGATCATCCTCACCGTAGGCGCACAGTTTGTGCCGAACCCGGCGGACGGTCTGGCCAGCGCCATTTCCCGCCGCACCGGAAAGAGTCTCGGTTTGAGCAAGAACCTGCTGGATTTTGTGAGCATTCTCATCTCTGTCGCCCTCGGGCTCCTGTTCCGCGGCAGGCTCTTCGGCATCGGGATCGGCACGGTGATCACCATGCTGTTAACCGGCCGCGCCGTGGCGATCCTGCAGAAGCCCGTTCAGCGGCTTGCTGGGATCCCGCAGGATCCCTGATATGAAAAAAACGCCCCGGCCACCGGCCGGGGCGTTGGAGCTGCTAGCCAGATTTGAACTGGCGACCTCATCCTTACCAATTTCATCCCAATAATCTTGATGAGTACCATCCCATGCTATCTTTTTCCTTCAGTTCCCTTGTAATTCAAGGCTTTTTCCTGCTTTTTATATTCTATTTCATGCTGTTAATTACCGCCTTTTTTTGCCCTGTATCGGGGTATATCAAGGCGTTTTTTTCTGTTTTGAAGGAAAAAATGAAGGAAATCTGATTACCGGCTTGTGCCTTGAATTGGATGTGAATGAACTTCATATCGAATTGAAAGCACAACCACATTATAGACAAGGAGGCTCCAATGTCAAGCATAACAATCTCAATCTCAAATCAGAAAGACTAACTATTAAAAGTCAACCCCGATTTCGAGAAAAGTTGTGAATTGGTAGACAGCAAAGAAAAGGGTATAGCAATCTAAGCGTCCAACAGGGCGCTCTGAGCAGGATGATATGAGGATAGCGTCAAGCAGGTT
>JAFUFT010000046.1 GCA_017469795.1 Oscillospiraceae bacterium | reverse complement strand
GTCCACCATCTTCTGCACGTTGTTCTCCAGCCGTCCGCCGGCGCCGAGGGAAAACAGCTCGTTGATAATGGTCAGGGGGTAGCCCGCCACGATGGGCGAGCCAAGGGCCACCACGTCGTAGTCGTCAAAATACAGATCCTTCTGCATCTCTGCCCAGTTGTTGGACTTCTTCAGCCGGAAGCAGTTGCACTCCCAGTTGTAGTACTCAAAGGACTCCTTCATGGCCAGGGCGATGCGCTCGGTGTTCTTGGTCATGGTTGCGTAGAGGATCAGGGCCCGGCGCTTGGGTTCGGCGTAGGTGAGCGCTTCCAGCACGGCCTCGTCGTTGCCGCTGTCCCGGAACACCACCACGGAACCGGCGAGAGGCTCCCGGCAGATGGTGATCTCCTGCCGGGCGGGGCCGGCCTGGGCCTCGAAGATAATGCTGTCGCCCTTGGTGTGAATGTTCTCCAGCAACTCGCAGCCGCCGTGGGACGAGACCAGTTCACCCTCATAGCCCCGGGCGACCTTCCGGATGACTACTTTGGTCTCCCGCTTGCCGCTGGGGGTGTCCATCAAATACGTATAAGTACCGGCAAAATTCATAGTGTTACCTCCTTGATTCTTTTCCATCGGAGGGCGGGATCCCCGCCCTCCGGACTTTTTTATTCGTGGGCCCGGTCGTAGGCCGTCTGGATGATCTCCGTCAGGCCATCGATGTTCATGCCGTCGATCCGTGCCACATAGTCATCCCAGTCCTTGCCGTCCACATCCAGATCCCCGTTGATGAACTGCAGGGCAGCGGTGGCCACATAGGTCAGGATGTCAGAGTAGATGGCGGAGGCATTGGTAGTCTCCTCCGCAGTCAGGGTGGTGACGGAGCCGAGGATGTTCGCGGTGGTCTTGTTGGTGCTCCAGGCATCCATGCAGGCGTTTTCCCGCTCGCCGAAGCTGAAGGACAGGCGGCGGTCAAAGACTACGCCGGCCAGATCCTTGGTGGAGATCACGCCGGAGGCGATGTTGGTGGCCTCCGCCACGTTGAGAAGCGCGGCCTCGTCAAACTGAGGTTCGCCGTTCTCGTCGAAGTCCCAGGTCTCCACGTCGTGGCCGGAGCCCTTCTGGAAGCCGAAGTTGTAGAGCAGGCTGCCCTCGTAGCTGTAGCCGTAGTCCAGGAACGCCAGTGCCGTCTCCACATCCTCGCACTGGGTGGTGATGGCCAGGGTGGTCATATCGGTGAGGTTGACCTCCTCATAGAAGGGGATCTCCGCGCCGGCGGTCTCCGCCACGTCGGGGACCGGCCACCAGTTCATGCTGGGGTCGCCGGACATGTTGCCGTACTCACCGCCGAAGGGCTGGTTGGTGAAGATGTAGCCGTTGGTGCCGTCTGCCGCGCGTCCCGCGTTCCACTCGGAGAAGGGATTGGTCTCCCGGCTCTGCATGGCCTCGAAGTCGATCAGGTTCTCCGTGTAGAGCTTGTGGAGCCAGCTCAGATATTTCCGGGTGCCCTCGGCGGTGGCGCCGAAGATGACCTTGCCGTCCTCCTGATAGAAGGAATTGCCGAAGTCCGTGCCCATGCCGTTGGCGCTGAGCTCCGCGATGGAGCCGAAGCCACCCATCAGCACGCCGTTCTGCAGATTGACCGTGTTGAACAGCGCCATGGGCTCTGCGGCGCCCTTCTCATCCCGGAAGGCCCGGAGCACGTCCGTCAGCTCGTCATAGGTCTGCGGCACGTCCAGTCCCAGATCCTCCAGCCAATCCATCCGGACAAAGGTGCCGATGCCGCCGGGGTTGGCCACCTGGTCCTTGATCGAGTAGATCGCCAGGAACTTCTCCCCGTCCTGCACGTCGTTGAGGAGCTTTTTGTCGGAGTGGATGATCTGCCAGTAGTTGGGCATGTTCTCCTCAAGAAGATCGGACAGATCCATGTAGATGTCCTCTTCATAGGCCGCCTCGATGCCGGCGATGTAGTCCGCAGCGGGCAGGATGTCCGGGTAGTCGCCGGAGGCGATCACCAGATTGAACTGATCCCACTCGTTCATCTTGTTGACCACGGTCAGATCCAGGTCGACTCCGGCGTTCTCCTCGAGCCATTTCCAGACCTGATGTCCCTCCATCTCGCCGCCTTCAATATAGTTGAGGGTGGAGCCTTCAAAGCCGAAGAAGTAGCTCAGCGTGACACCCTCGTCGGTGATGGGCAGATCCGTGCTCAGGTCCTTCAGCATCTCCTTATAGGGACCGAAGTCCATGTTGGCATTGGACGCGGTGAAATCTCCGTCCTCCGCCGCTTCGGCGGGTTCCTCCGCAGAGATCTCCTCTGCTGAGCCCGCAGCCTCCGGGGCTTCCGCAGCCGGGGCCTCCTCTGCGGCAGGTACCTCTGCCGTTTCCGTCTGTGTCTCTGCTTCCGCAGCGGATGCGGCAGGGGCCTCCGAGCCGGCGGCGCTTCCGCAGCCTGCCATCAGCGCCAAAAGCATGCACAGCACCAGCAGGATCGCAAAAATACGTTTCATTTCCGTTCCTCCTTGTGGGTTTTTATGTCTGCATTATAGCAGGATTTGGTTGAGAGACGGAAGTGCTATTTTCTGTTGTCTGTGACACATTCCCGCCAAAGCGTTGACAGATCAGGGTTTTCTCTGTGTCCTTTTCTGCACACGGGAAAAGGACCTGCCCGAAAAACATCAGGCAGGTCCTCAAACAAATTACAGCTGCATGGCCGCCTTGTAGCCGGAATAGATGGCCCGCTTGATGTTGGACACCTCCACGGTGTCACCAAGGATCCGAACCACAGGCGCCAGCCCTTCAAATCGGGCCGCGGCCTCCCTCCGGCCCTTCCGTCCGCCGGAGACAACGATGTCGTCAAAGGGCAAAACGCGGGTCTCGTAGACCGGATCCGGCGCGGGGCCGGGATTTCCAAAGGGACCTCCGGGACCGCCAGGGCCACCGGGACCGCCAGGACCTCCGGGACCGCCAGGACCACCGGGACCGCCGGGGCCTCCCGGCCCCTCTCCCGGGCCGCCGGGGCCGCCTGCGTGCTGATCCTGATAGTAGGCGTCCTCATCGTTCTGGGGCAGCATCAGGGGGATGAATCCCCGGACCCCGTTGGTCTGGACCTTCAGCGTCACCTGATGATCGCCGATCTCCAGGGTCTCGGCAAAGTCCACATAGGAGAAATTGGGGTTCTTCTCAAAGGACTCCCGCTCCAGCCGTTCGGTGTGCATGTCCCCGGAGAGCTGGATCTGCTTCCGGGTGACCATGGTCACCTGATGGCCGCTCCGGGCCAGGTACAGGCTCACGTCCCGGCCGGTATCGGCGCCGCCGATGACCACCACATTCCTACCCAACTCGCCTTCCCGGCCGAACACGTTCTCCGCCAGCCAGACATCTTTCCGGTCCGCGCCCTTCACAGGGGGCCGCACCGGCTCAGATCCCACCGCCGCGAAGATGGCGTCATATCCCTTGTTTCGGAGCAGCTCAGGCGTGACCTCCACGCCGGTATGGACCGCTACGCCGGCCTTTTGGAGCTGCCGGATCTGATAGTCCACGTATTCCCGGATGGGCCACTTATAATCTGGCGTACCCGCCGCCACCAGCTGGCCGCCCAGCCGGTTCGCCTTTTCATATAGATCCACGGTGTGGCCCCGCTCTGCGGCGGTGATGGCCGCCTGCATCCCCGCAGGTCCGGCACCGATGACCGCCAGCTTTTTGGGTTCTGTGCTGTCCGGGAAGAGATCCCGCTTCCGGCCCAACTTCGGGTTCACAGCGCAGGTGTGGTGGCCGTGGCATCCGTTGCAGCGGATGCAGGGCACGATCTCCTCCGGTGCGGCGCCCGCCTGCAGCTTCTCATAGTAGTTCTCATCCGCCAGGAACTGCCGGGCCATAGCAAACAGGTCCGTCTTGCCCTCCCGGAGATATCGCTCCATCAGCGCCGGATCGCCGTAGCCGCCCACCGGCGCGCATGCGATCTGAATCCCCCGCGCCTTGAAGGCGGCGGCATAGTCGATGGAATGGGGATGATCCTTTTCCATATTCAGGCCGTTGACATGGGTGGCCGAGCCGTCCACGCCGCGGATCTGGATGATGTCTACATAGCCCTCCAGTTCCTTGCAGAAGTCCAGGAAGTCCTCCACCGTATAGCCCGGGGCCTCCTCCTCTGCGGAGATCTGGGCTTCGATCAGGAAGTCCTTTCCGCAGACCTCCTTGACTCTGCCGAACACCTCCCTGGCCAGCGTGGCCCGCTCCGCCATGGTGGTTCCGCCGTACTTGTCCGTCCGCTGGTTGAGCAGCGGGGACATGGATGTGGCCAGAATGGACGACCGGTAGGACATGTAGAAGGTCACCATGTCAAAGCCCATGTCCTGGGCCTCTTTGGCCCGGAAGGCGAACTCCTCGATCAGCGTCTGGAGCCGCTCATAGCTAATGCCGGGCTTGTTGCGGAACACCGCGGCGTTGTAGTCGCCCTCCTTGGGGATCTCGTCCCAGTTGGGGGTATCGGAGATGTTCACGTCCGTGGGCTCGATGTCCATCAGGGACGCGGAGGCCAGCGTGCCGTATTTGTGGACCTCCTCGGCGATTTTCTTGTAGCCCTCCACCACCTTGGGATCCCGCATATCGTTGCCGGTACCGTCCATATGGGGCAGGCGGCCGAACTCGTCCGGCTGGTTGAGGTTGCGCTCCGGGTGGTCGCCCATGGCTACCGTCACCGTGGCGGCGCCGTTTCTGGCCATGTCGCCGTAAAACTCCGCCGCCTGCTCCAGCGTGAAGCTCTGAAGGGCGCATTTGGATCCCATCATCCGGTTCTTCAGGGTCACATTGCCGATCTTCAGCGGCGACAAGAGACATTCATAGGGATTTGACATTGCAGTTCCTCCTGTTCTTTCGATTTCTCACCGATATTATAGCACACAGATCCGGCGATTTACCTATATATCCTGTTCATAGCCGATAACGCCCGGTTATGACTCCGTGTGCCGGAGGCACCAATCCCGCACCCGCTCATAGTCGAACGGATCCAGCGCTTCCGGGAAGTAGCCGCTGCAGGGACTGATCAGTTCCCCCTCCACCACCACGTCCACATCGGTCACCGCCCGCTTTTCGTCATAGCTCAGATAGATCCGGTAGGCCCGGTTCTGGTGTACGTCCCCGGCACCGAAGCCCAATTCCTCCCCCCAGAAGGCATACATGGGCCGTCCCTGGTGGGCCCGGGGCATATCGTCCGCCCGAAGGATCCGCCCCGTCAGCTCCTGACGAAGCATTTCGTTGTAGGTTTGATCCGGCAGTTCCATGTTGGATCCCTCCTTTTTTCTCATTGTACCACAAATCGTGTTCTTTTCCCAGCGGAGAATCCCTTGCCAATCGTCGCGTCTGATGATAGAATAAAGAGGATCATCGAGCATCCGCTTCACCAATATACTTTGGTGTTAGTGAACATTTCGTGACCTGGCAGATGCGGTGTTATTGATTTTCCTTGATATTCCGCTGTTTTTATGGGTGCACTGCAATATGTTGCTACTACACACATTTTCCGAATTAGGTCACATTTTCTATACTAACACGTATACTTTTCAGGATCAGGAGGGTTATTATGGCATCGGGCAAATCAAATAGATATGACAAAAAAGAACAGATGCGGAATATCGGACTGCTCCTGGCAGGGATTTTTCTAATGCTCTATTCACTGATCCCCTTCTTGAACTATTTGAAAGCGCCTTACCGGTATTCCGGTCCGGCGCAGATCATCGATGTTTTCTCTGACAAGCTGTTTCGGACCAACGATGACGGCGACGCGGAGGAGTACTACTTCTACCGCAACACATACCAGTACACCACAGATGGTATGGAACATCAGTTCACTGTGACGGCCACAAGTGAGGTGGAAAACGCCTACCGTGTTGGTCAGGGCGGCACCGTTTTCGCCTACAGCGAGGACGGCACGGACTACAGGATCGTCTCCTTCGGCCTCCGGGGCGTTGGAATCGCCCTGATTGGTCTGGGCTGCGTGATCGTCTCTGTCTGGGACTTTGCGCGCCGAAGGAAATTGGAAAAGAAACGAGCCGAATTACAGCGGTACTCGAATCGAAAATCATAACAGGGATCCCCTGTTTTAGGAGAATGAAACGAATGCAACACGCCCCTTCCCTGCCTCAAAGCATTTTGAAATACGCCTGGCAGTATATTCTCGGCCTTGCCTGCCTGCTGGCGGTGGATTTTCTGGATCTGTTCATCCCGCAGCTCACCGGCGAGATCACCGACGGACTGACCGCCGGGAATTTTGCCGGCTCGATACTGCTGCGGGACGTGCTGCTGATCGTGGGCATCGCCGCCCTTGTGGCGGGAATGCGGCTGGGATGGCGGGTGCTGATCTTCGGCGCTTCCCGGCGGGTGGAACGGGACCTGCGGGAAAACCTCTACGGCCACCTGACGACCCTCTCCAGCAGCTTCTTCCAGCACAACAAGACCGGCGACCTGATGGCTTACTTCACCAACGACATGGACGCCATCCGCATGGCGGTGGGTCCCGCCATCCTCACCACCTTCGACAGCGTGGTTCTGACGGTGATGGTCCTGGCTAAGATGATATTTTATGTAAACTTGAAACTGACCCTTCTGGCTATGATCCCCCTGCTGGTGATCCTGTTCGGCGGCAGCCGCTACGGCAAGGCCATGTCGGACCGCTACACCAAAAAACAGGAGGTCTTTGCCGGACTGTCTGACCGGGTCCAGGAGAGCCTGTCCGGCATCCGGGTGGTCAAGGCCTTTGTTCAGGAAAAGCAGGAGCTCGACGCCTTCCGCCGGGCCAATCGGGAGACCCAGGCCGCCAACCTGCGGGTGGTGCGGCTCCGGGCTGTCGTCCTGCCGATCCTGGACGGTCTCATCGGGATCTCCACAGCCCTGACCCTGCTCTACGGCGGCTATCTGGTGCTCCGGGGCGACATCACTGTGGGCCGTTTTGTGGCCTTCAACACCTATGTGATGACCCTGGTCTGGCCCATGATGGCCGCAGGCGAATCCATCACCCTGATCTCCCAGGGCGCAGCCTCCTGGCGGCGGGTAAAGGGTCTGTTCGAGCGGCAGCCGGACGTGGCGGACGACGATCTGACCGATCCCGAGATCACCGATCCCGGCAGCGGCATCCGGTTTAACGATCTGCATTTCCGCTACGGGCAGGACCTCCCGGAGGTCTTCTCCGGCTTTTCCGCGGAAATCCCGGAAGGCGCCACCATCGGCATTCTGGGCCGGACCGGCTGCGGCAAGTCCACCCTCGTCTCTCTTCTCTCCCGGGTCTACAACCCCGAGCCGGGGCAGATCTTTGTTGGCGGACACGATATCCGCACCATCCCCATCGCCGCTCTGCGGGAGCACATGGCGGTGGTCCCCCAGGAGAACCTGCTGTTCTCCGACACCATTCAGACCAACATCGCCTTCGCCACCCGGACTCTGGACCAGGCGCCGCCGGATCCGCCCATCAGTTCAAAGGTATTCCTCGGGCAGAAGGAGGCGGCTGAGCAGTGGGTGGAGCAGGAGATGGCACAGCGGGAGAATGAAAACGACCGCCGCTGGGGCGATCTGGACGCAGTGCAGGAGGCGGCAAAGGCCGCGGACATCCACGACAACATCATGGAATTCCCGAAGAACTACGCCACCGTGGTGGGCGAACGAGGCGTCACCCTGTCCGGCGGACAAAAACAGCGCACCGCCATTGCCCGGGCGCTGATGAAGAACGCGGACATCCTGATTCTGGACGACGCGCTGTCCGCCGTGGACACCGATACCGAGGCCCACATTCTTCAGGCTCTGAAGGAGCTCCGCGCCGGAAAGACCACCATTCTCATCGCCCACCGGGTCAGCACCGTTCAGTCCGCGGACCGGATCCTCTTCCTGGAGGACGGTATCTGCGCCGAATCCGGCACCCACGAGGAGCTGCTCCGGAAGGACGGGCGGTATGCCCGGCTCTTTGAACAGCAGCAGCTGGAGCTTCAGCTCCAGGCGGAAAAGGAGGCCCTCCATGCAGCAGAATAGTAAGGGCATATTCCTCCGTCTCATGGGGTATCTGAGGCCCCACTTCCCCACCCTGCTCCTGGCGCTGTTTCTGGTACTGGCGGCCACCGCAGGCAACCTGCTCCGGCCCATCATCATCGGCCGCGCCATCGACACCATCACCTCAGGTGGGCTGTTTTCCACCATCGTGCGGTTCTTCCTGCTCTACATCGGACTGCTGATCCTGGCCACCGTCTGCAACATGATCCAGATGCTCATGCTCCAGAAGCTGGGCCAGTCCATCATCTTCCAGCTCCGGCAGGAGATCTTCACCCACATCCACAAGCTGTCCCTCCGGTTCTTTGACATCACTCCCGTCGGACGGATCGTCACCCGGGTCACCAACGACGTGGAGACTCTCAACGAGCTGTTCTCCACCATTCTTGTGACCATGGTGAAAAACGTGGTGCTGATCCTGGGCTATGCGGGCGTCATGCTGTTCCTGCAGTGGAAGCTGGCGCTTCTGAGCTTTGTCCTGCTGCCCGTGGTTTTCCTTCTGACCCGGCTGTTCACCCGGGTCTACCGCACCACCCACCGGATCACCCGCACCAAGGTCTCCGCCCTGAACACCTACCTGTCGGAGAACCTGTCGGCCATGAAGCTGATTCAGATCTTCCACCGGGAGCCGGAAAAGCGGCATGAATTCTCCCAGCGCTCCGAGGACCTGTTCCGGTCCAACTTCCGGGAGATCGTGGTGTACGGCACGTTCCAGCCCTTGATCTACTTTATCAGCATCGTTTCGCTGGCAGTGGTGCTGGGATTTGGCGGCCGTCTGGTGCTGGGCGGCACCATCTCCATCGGCACGCTCTACATCTTTACCAGCTATGTCCGCTCCTTCTTCGAGCCGATCCAGTCCCTGTCGGACCAGTTCGGCACCCTCCAGGCCGCCATGGCCGCAGGAGAAAAGATCTTCACCCTGCTGGACGAGGAGCCCGCCATCCGGAACCCCGAGCATCCCAAGCCCATGCCGAAACCCACCCTGGGCCGCATCGAGTTCGACCATGTGTGGTTCTCCTATGACGGCGAGGAATGGGTCCTCCGGGACGTGAGCTTTGTCATTGAGCCGGGTCAGACCGCCGCCTTTGTCGGCCCCACCGGTGCGGGCAAGAGCTCCATTCTGAACCTGATCGGCAGATACTACGACATTCAGAAGGGACGCATCACCATCGACGGGGTGGACATCCGGGAGCTTGACAAGGATGAGATCCGCCGGGCCGTGGGACAGGTCCAGCAGGATGTGTTCCTGTTCACCGGCGACATCCGCAGCAACATCCGTCTGGGAAACCAGGACATCTCCAATCAGGAGATCGAAGCGGCGGCGAAGTTCGTCAACGCCGACGGATTCATCCGGAAGCTGGAGCAGGGCTACGAGACGGCGGTCATGGAGCGCGGATCCACCCTCTCGGCCGGTCAGCGGCAGCTGC
Source organism: Oscillospiraceae bacterium (assembly GCA_017469795.1). Classification (GTDB taxonomy): domain Bacteria; phylum Bacillota; class Clostridia; order Oscillospirales; family Oscillospiraceae; genus HGM13006. The sequence continues at coordinate 11,418 of JAFUFT010000046.1, read as the reverse complement.
TGTCCTTTGCCCGGACACTGGCCTTCGATCCCTCTATTCTGGTGATGGACGAGGCCACCGCCAACATCGACACCGAAACCGAAGCGCTGATCCAGGACGCCATGGAGCGGCTCATGCGGGACCGCACCACCATCGTGGTGGCCCACCGGCTCTCCACCATCCAGCACGCGGACCGGATCATGGTCATACACAAGGGAAAGCTCCGTGAACAGGGCACCCATCAGGAATTGCTGGCCCAGAACGGCATCTACAAAAAGCTCTACGACCTGCAGCTCCGGGAACACTAAAGCACACAACAGGGGACCGTCTCCATCCGGGACGGCCCCCTGTTTTTCTCTATTTTGAAAAGCGGCTGCCTCCCCACCAGTGGGGCATCAGCTCCCGAAGCCGTACCGTCTCCCTGCGGTCCAGATCCAGGAGGATCTCGATCTCTCCGCTGTCCCGATCCAGCTGCATCATGAACTCCCGGCAGGCCCCGCAGGGCGGCCCCACTTTCCCGTCGGGCATCACCGCCACCACCTTGTCGATCCGGCTCTCTCCATGGGTAATCATGTTGGCCATGGCGTTTCGCTCAGCGCACATTCCAAGAGAGGACGCTGTGTCAATGCACACCCCCACATAGGTGTTCCCTGCTTTAGTACGGATCGCCGCCGCCACACCGCCGGCCTCGATGAACGGAGAGATTTTCCGTCCCCGCTGAACCGCTCTGGCCGTCTCATAGAGTTCCTCCCAGATATCCATTGCGCATCTCCCCTTTCCTTTGACTGTTTCAGCATATCATGTTTCCTATTTCTTTGCAATAAGCCGGCTGTGGCCTGGTTTCTTTTCAATTTTTTGCATAAACCACTTTCTTTTCTTGCAAAACTGTGCTATGATTCCTATCAAATCCACTGTTTTCTGCAAGGAGTGAGTTTCATGTCCAAGTTTAAAGAGTTTTTAAAGCGGAAGGATATCGAGATATCCCTGAAGCGATACGGCATCGACGCACTGGGCGCCATGGCTCAGGGCCTGTTCTGTTCCCTGCTGATCGGAACCATCATCAATACGCTGGGAACCCAGTTCCACATACCCTTTCTGACTACCCCAGTGGCCACGGTCAGCGGCGTGGAATACACCGTGGGCGGGCTGGCGTCCGCCATGAGCGGTCCGGCCATGGCAGTGGCCATCGGCTACGCCCTGAAATCCCCGCCGCTGGTGCTGTTCTCCCTGATCACCGTGGGCTTCGCATCCAACGCCCTCGGCGGCGCGGGCGGCCCGCTGGCCGTGCTGTTTGTGGCGATCATCTCCGCCGAAATCGGCAAGGCGGTCTCCAAAGAGACCAAGGTGGACATTCTGGTGACGCCCCTTGTGACCATCGGCGTCGGCGTTGCCCTGTCGGCATGGTGGGCCCCGGCCCTGGGCACGGCCGCCATGAAGGTGGGCAATCTCATCATGTGGGCCACCAATCTCCAGCCCTTCCTGATGGGAATCCTGGTTTCCGTGGTCATGGGAATCGCCCTGACCCTCCCCATCTCCTCCGCCGCCATCTGCGCGGCTCTGGGGCTGACGGGACTGGCCGGCGGCGCAGCTGTAGCCGGATGCTCCGCCCAGATGATTGGCTTCGCCGTCATGAGTTTCGCGGAAAACCGCTGGAGCGGCCTGATCTCCCAGGGCATCGGAACCTCCATGCTACAGATGGGCAACATCGTCAAGAACCCCCGCATCTGGATCGCACCCATCCTGACCTCCGCCATCACCGGCCCCATCGCCACCTGCCTGTTCCATCTGGAGATGAACGGCGCGCCGGTCTCCTCCGGCATGGGCACCTGCGGTCTGGTTGGCCAGATCGGCGTGTACACCGGCTGGATGAACGACATCGCCGCCGGGACCCGCACCGCCGTCACTGCCATGGACTGGATCGGCCTGCTACTTGTGTCCATTGTCTTGCCTGCTGTCCTCTGCCCGCTGATCAATCTGGTCCTCCGGAAGATCGGATGGGTCAAGGACGGAGATATGACGCTCTCCTGAACCAGATAAAACAGCCCGCTTCCAAATGGGGCGGCATGATAGGGAAGTAATCTAAAATAGCATTGCAAAGGCAACCTGTCCTGGAATCGCAAAGCATTCCAGGACAGGTTTTTCATGTGCTGGCATCGGGAGTGATTTCGACCGGCCGCAAACAATCCGTGATAACTGAATATTCTATGCAAGAGCCTGAGAACGCTTATGTTGCGTTCCCAGGCTCTTTTTGCACATTCGACTTCTAAACGAGTGGTATCTATAATGTTGGCATCACAAATAAAGGAGCTGTACACCATGAAATCAAGATTTGAAGAGATGGGCGGAACCTACACAGAGATCGACGGCATTTTCTATCCGAATCTCGCTTTGCCAGAACCGGAACTCCGGCCTATCGTGCGGAGCAGCGGTATGCGCAAAGGCACCAACAGCACGGGAAGAAAGCTCGATCACAGGATTGGAATCGCTAAAAATGACAACAGGAATTATGATATATCGAAAATCTGTTCGTAGAAAATGTAATTATCTCTTGACAATCCTTTGAAGCCATGGTATTCTGAATCCATAAATGAGCGAGCGCTCATAAATTAGAGGTGATCCCATGGCAGTCAACCAAAATGACATCATCCAGGCCACTATCCGCTGCGCCTATCAGTACAGTCTCCCGGAGGTGACGGTGAAGCTCATCGGCAAGGAGGCGGGCATCAAGGGCCAGGGCCTGTACAACCACTTTGAGAGCAAGATGGACATTCTGGTGGCCTGCTTCAACTACTGCGACCGGAACCTTTCCAATCTCTTTGAAGGCTATCACCTGGATCCGAATGATGATCTCCAGAGTTCCCTGAAAAAGCTGTGGATGCGGTACTTTACCTACTTTGTAAACCACCCGGAGGAATGTGCCTTTTACCGGCAGTTTCGGGAGCTCAAGGACATCCCCGATATGTCTGACCGGGAGGACAGCTATTTCAAGGGCTTCCGGCGGCTGATCGTCGAGCTGGAGGAGAAGCACCACTTCCTCGGGAAGATCCCCTCAAATGTTCTGCTCTACTATGTCCGCTCCACCACTCCATATCTGGCCCGGGCCATTTCCGAAAACATCGTGGGAGACAGCCCGGAACTGCGGGAGAATATGTGGCAGTTGATTTCCGGCGGCATGTCCGTCCTTTGGAGTTGAAATTACGCTTACCCCAACGTCCCATCGGCGTTGGGGCAGCAAAAACCCAAAATATGAACGAGCGTTCATAAAATTATCGTCGAACAGTAGCGGTTGCCTCATTATCTTCTGCCCTGATGTGAACGACCGCTCATAAATATTGTAATCAGCGGAGCAATCCGTTATAATTTAAGGAGGAACCAATATGAAAAGAATGTTCAGTCTCATGCTGGTACTGGCCATGATTCTGGCAGTATGCAGCGCCTGCGGGAGCGGCGCTGCTTCCGGCGCCCCTTCGGCTGATGCTCCGGCTTCCGTTGCGTCAGTCTCTGCGGCCGAATCGGAGGCCCCTGCCGCCGAAGCCCCCGCGGCGGAAGAACCCGCCGAAGAAGCGGCCTCAGACGCTGAGGAAGCCGCCGAACTCGAAGAGGCCCCGGTGGTGGAGGAAACGCCTCTCCCCGACGATGCCGTGACGCTGCCCCTGGAGGAGACCAAGACCCTGACCCTCTGGTGCACCTCTCCCGGCGACGTGATCAATCTGCTGCCGGAGGCGGACTATGACCTGCTGCCCGCGCTTGCCTATGCAGAGTCCCTCACCAACGTTCATCTGGACACCACCGCCGTCCAGCCCAACGAAATGCAGACCCAGTTCTCCCTGATGATGGCCAGCCAGGACTATCTGGACCTCCTGCACAGCGCCCCTTCTTATTATCAGGGCGGCGGCACGGCCGCGGTGGACGACGATGTCATTATCGATCTCAAGCCCTACATTGAGGAAGGTTATGCTCCCAACTACAACGAAGCCATCCACATCTCGGAATCCCAGTATGCCGACGTCCAGACCGACGAGGGCTACATCACCACCTTCCTGACCATCTATGACAACGGCCCCGATCCTGCCGGCGGCATGTGGATCCGGAAGGACTGGCTGGACAAACTGGGCAAGGACGTCCCCGAGACCTACGATGAGCTCCACGAGGTGCTGAGCCTGTTCAAGACGGAATTCGGTGCCTCTGAGCCCTACTTTACCTACAGCTTCGGCGACAGCCACTTCACCGAAGGCTTCGGCGTGGCCAGTGAACTTCAGGATTCCGAGTCCTTTGATACCGACCTGTTCTTCCAGAAGGATGGTGAGGTGAAGTTTGCCCCCCTGGAGGACGAATGGGTCACCGCCATGGAGACCATGCATCAGTGGTACGACGAGGGTCTCTTCGGGCCGGACGTCTCCACCCACACCACCCCCAACATCATGGACCAGGCCTTTGGCCAGTCCATCTGCACTGGCAAGAGCGGCGTGTTCCGGGCGGGCACCCGTATGGTGGAGATGGTCACCTCCAGCGGCGTGGATTATGACCCTGACTACCAGGTGGTGGCCATGCCCGACCCCGTGGTGAACAAGGGCGACCCCTTCCATTACGTCTGGTACACAAAGAACTATGCCACCTCCGGCGTCTGCATCTCCACTGCCTGCGAGGATACCCTGCTGGCGCTGGCGTATCTGGACTACTGGTATTCCCCTGAGGGCACGATCATTGCCCAGTACGGCGAGGAGGGCGTCTCCTACAACATGGTGGACGGCAAGCCGGAGTGGTCTGACGCGATCCTTCACAATGAAGACGGCCTGCCGCTGATCACCGCTATGGGCATGTACCAGATGCCCATCGGCTGCCGCAAGGCGGTCACCACGGACACCACCGGCTGGGCCCAGTCCACCAAGGACGCCCTGGAGGTCTGGAGCGCCAACTGGGACGCCGCCTACAACATCTCCGACTGCATCAGCCTGACCTCTGAGGAGGCCGAGACCTTTGCGACCACATTCAGTGACCTTTCCACCTACTATGTGGAAATGGTTGTCAAGTACATCACCGGTGCGGAATCCCTGGACAACGTGGACAGCTTCCGGGACACCCTGGAGAGCATGGGCGCGGAGGACTGCATCGGCGTGATTCAGGCAGCGCTGGATCGGTATAACGCACGGTAATCCAATAAAGGCGGCGCTGCCCGGTTGGGCAGCGCCGCATCGGAAAGAAATGAAGGAGGACCCGCATGGATAAGACAATGAAATGTGACGTACTGGTGATCGGCGGCGGCATTGCGGCCTGTTTCGCGGCCATCAAGGCGGCGGAAGCCGGGGCATCTGTCATCATGGCGGACAAGGGCTATGTGGGCCGCTCCGGCCAGAGTCCCTATGCCGACAGTTTTCTGGTGTTTGATCCGAACACACAGGACATCGAGGCGGCGATGGAGGAGATCAACCGCCACAGCGAATATCTCAACAACCGCTTCTGGACCCGGACCGTTCTGGAGCAGTCCAAGGCCCGGTATCAGGATCTGCTGGACTGGGGCTGCCGGTTTACCGGTCAGCCGGACACATCCCCTGGCGCCGCCCTGTCCGGCGTCCAGTTCGACAAGACAACGGGTGCCTATGGGGAAGTCCTTCGGAAACAGTGCCGGAAATCCGGGGTGCAGATCGCGGATCAGGTGATGATCGTGGAGTTCCTGAAGCAGGACGGACGGATTGCCGGAGCGGTGGGCCTGCCCAACGATTCCACCGACCTTGTGACCTTCATCGCCAAGACCGTGATCTCCTGTGTTGGCGCCTGCGGCTATAAGCCCAACGGATACCCCGCCCTGATGCAGCTCACCGGCGACGGGGAGGCTATGGCCTACCGGGCCGGGGCGGCGATCCTGGGCAAGGAATTTGTGGACGCCCACTACAGCAAGGAGGGCATGCCGGACCCGGTCTCCCAGCGGGACGCTGGCGCGCCTCCCCCGGTGGTGCCCGGACAGAAGGGCGGCCCCGGCCCCGGCGGCGGGGACGGCGGGCCCAAGCTGCGGAAGAACTGTGACGGAGAGGTGATCTCCGACCGTCCTGAGGGCGTGTCCGGGTATATGTTCACCTATCTCCAGTCGGAGTTTGCGGTCCACGCGGGCAAAGGCCCCATCTGGAACCGTGGGGCGAAATCCTTCGGCGGGGCGGCTCTGGGAATGAGTCTCCGGAAGGCCGACGGCCTGTGGGTCGCGGATCACGAATGCAGAAGCACGCTCCCCGGCCTGTTTGCGGCGGGAGACGCCCAGGGGACCATGCAGAACGGCGCGGCCTACTCCACCGGCGGCGGCTCCATCTGCGGCGGCGCGGTCACCGGCACCATTGCGGCGGAGGCGGCGGCAAAAGAAGCGGCAGCCATGGAGATGCCTGAGGTCAGTGCAGAAGAGCTGCAGCGGGCCAGAGACTTCGTCCTTGGACCAATCCAGCGCACTGGCGGCTTCGGGCCCCGGTGGGTCATGGAGCTGCTTCGGAACTACATGATGCCCTACTTCGTCTACTTCATCAAGAAGGCGGACCGGCTGGAGGCCACGCTGACGCTGATCGAGTTCATGAAGGAGCACATTGCCCCCATGATCTACGCTGAGGACGCCCATGAGCTGCGGCTGGCCCACGAGGCGAAGAACATGATCCTCAGCGCGGAGATCCGGTTGCGCTCTGGCCTGTTCCGCACGGAGAGCAGGGGCAACCACTACCGGGAGGACTACCCCTTCCGGGACGACGAGAACTGGCTGTGCTGGACGAAGGTCACAAATCAGGATGGAACCATGACACCGGAGAAGGTCCCGGTGCCGGAGGCATGGAAGCCCACCGGCAGCTATCGGGAAAAGTATCCCTTCCCATTCCCCGGCGAGGAGGTGCGGTAATGGCGGTCAAACGAGTCATCGAAGAGAAGTGCGTGGGCTGCAAAACCTGCGTGAAGAGCTGCCCCGCGGACGTGTTCCGCTATGACAGCGAGAAAAAGAAGGCCTATGTAAAATATGGCCAGGACTGCCAGCTCTGCCTGTGGTGCGTCACCGAGTGCCCCGCCGGAGCCATCGAGCTGACGAAGGACAAGGCGTTCCCGGTGTTCACCTGCTGGGGATAAGGTGCTGATTGATCCGAATATTCCTATGCCTCTGTGTGCAGGGCCGCTGCTGTTTCGCCGCAGCGGCCCTGCAATTCCTTTCCGGCATAACAAACGGGTACAGGGTCTCATATCCCTGTACCCGTTTGCTTTCTAAGAAGATTACGCCTCCAGATACCGGTCATAGGCCGCCTGTTTGATCTCTGTCAGGCGATCGAGGCCCATGGCTCTGAGATCCTCAATAAAGGCGTCGTATTCGTCCAAGGAACGGTCGCCGGTGACAAAACGCAGGCTCTGCTCCGCGGCGGCGGTGGCGATGTCACTGACCGTGCGGTTATATTCCTCGCTCTCCTCCATAGTCAGTTTTCCGTGGTAGAGATCCGCGCCGGTGCGCCCGGTGAGCCATACGTCGATGCACTCCCGCTCGGCCTCCGTGGTGAAGCTGGCGATCTTCCGCTCGGTGGTGTTGTAGTAGGGGGTTCCCACCAGAGAGGTGTGGAGGAAGGTTGCCACGAATACCGGCATTTCGCCGGGATTCATGATCACGTCGGTGTACTGGGGCTTGCCGTTCTCATCGTAGACGAAACCGTCACCCTCGATGCCGTAGTTGGACACCAGAATGCCCTCATCGGTGTAGAGCCAGTTCATGTACTCCACGCACTCCTCCGGGTATTCCGTCTGGGCGGAGACCGCCAGAGCCGAGGCTCCCACGCCGCCGGTGGTCTTCTCCAGCCGGTTCTCCATGCCCGCTTCCTTCATGGGGTCGGGAATGGGCCGGAGGTCATAGCCGGGCTGTCCGCTGCGCTCGGCACCGCCGCCCGCCAGCAGGTTGGAACTGGAGTAGCAGATGCCCGTCTCGTTGCCGTAGACATAGTCGTCATAGGCCAGGTTCAGCACGTTCATAAAGTCGTCGGTGCAGAGCTTTTCTTCAAACGCGTCGTGCATCCACTGGAGGCACTCCCTGTAGCCGTCCAGGGTCACGGCAGGGGCCACCGTCTTGCCGTCCTCCAGCACCTGCCAGCCCAGGTCGCTCATCTCCGGCTTTGCCACCCCGAAGGCGGTCCAGCCGAAGAAGGAGGACAGGTCGCTGTTCCACATGACCGGGTTCCGGATGCCCAGTTCGTCCCGGAACACCCGGGCCACTTCTGCCACCTCGTCCATGGTTTTGGGGGCCTCCATGCCCACCTGGTCCAGCCAGTCCTTCCGGATCACTGTGCCGTTGTCATAGTACTCGCAGTACTCCGAGAAGGAGACGATGTGCCCTTCGCTGCTGGTGAGATCCAGCCGGAAGTCCGGATGCTGATCCAGGATCCGGAGATAGTCCGGTCCGTGCTCTTCGAGATAGGGAACCAGATCCAGAAGAATGTCCTGCTCCACGGCGCTGTCCACGCCGGCGGTATACTCCCGCTCGGCGTTGGTAATGAGGTCGCAGTAGTCGCCGCTGGCCCAGAGAAGCTGCAGGGAATTGCCAAAGTTCTCCTCGCCCACCAGATGGAAGTCCAGCTTTACGCCGGTGGCCTCCTCGGCCATCTGGAAGGTGGGAATGGTGGGAATGATGTCCTGGGTGACGCCGAACATGCTCAGGAACATGTGGAACTGCCAGAAGATCGACAGCGTCAGGGGTTCCTCTGTGATGGGATAGCTGACGGTGGCGTACGCCTCAGGTTCCGCTGCTGTCTCGTCTGGTTCCGCCTCAGATGCGGCTTCCGCCTCGGCTGCTGCCTCCGGTTCCGTCTCGGTCTGTTCCGCTTCCGCCGGAGCAGCGGCTTCTGCTGCAGAGTCTGAAGTCGCCGCAGAGGACGCAGCGGTTCCGCCGCATCCGGCCAGCAAGCCAAGAACCATCACCAGCGCCAAAAGCAGCGCGATCCATTTTTGTTTCATGATGATCCTCCTTCTTGTTTATACATTCGGCCAGTCCAGCCTGACCGCTTTTTCCTCGGAAAAGCCCCAGACCATGCCGCTTTCAAAGTCTCCGATGTGCATATCCGGCATCTTGGGCATCTCCTCGATATCCGGCAGCGGGGGGGCTCCGTCGCCGTCCTGTCCCACTTGGCCGGGCTTCGGCAGGGAGAACTTTTCGTACTCGGCAGGGACGCCCAGCACGTTGTCCAGGAACAACAGGAAGGCGGGCATCCAGTCGTCCACCCGGTGGGAAAGCCGTCCGGTCTCCATGACCGTGCGGCGGTGATACTGGAGCCCCGTGTGGTTGCCGCTGTCGGCGATGTACATGGAGAAGGGCACCTTCGCCCGGCTCAGGTTCCAGGCCATGGCCAGGGTCTGATCCACGCTGACCAGCGTGTCATCCGAGGCGTGGAGCAGGAAGGTTGGCGGCATGTCCCGGCCGATGTAATCGTAGACAGGTACCTCCACGGTGCCCCACTCTGTCTGCTGATAGGCGTTGAACAGACCGTTCTGGGTCAAAAGGGCGTTGGGACGGTTTTCCCCGTTGCTGCAGCCGGTGAGTTTCTGCATCTCCGGATGGTTCCAGAATGCCCCGTAGGCGCCGCTGATAAAGCCGCCTGCGCTGCCGCCGCCGATAACGATTCGGTTCGGGTCCACGTTCCAATCCCTGGCATTGGCCCGGATGAAGCAGATGGCCTTGCTGATGACTACCAGCACCTCCGGGAACCGGTAGTCCGGCCCTACGGGATAGGTCACGGTAAAGCCGCAGTAGCCGTGGCCGCAGAGCGTCAGGATCACAGCCTCTCCGTCCTCCGGGGCGCAGCCCGCAAAGCCGCCGCCGGGAATCCAGAGAAAGGCCGGGCTGGGATCCACGTTTGCCGACAGGGGTCGCTCTGTGATCTTGCAGTAGAGCCTTGCGGTTCCGGTTTCGTTGAGATCAAATTCATAGTATCGCATGCAAATGCTCCCTTCTCTTGGTTTCTGAGGCCATTGTACCGTGAAAGCGGCGGGAAAACCATGTGACCGTTCACAAATCATTTCCTGCGATTTCAACCTGATGCACAAATGAAAAACCTTGACGGAAACAGGCATTCCGGGTAAACTGGGTTTGAAATGCCCAAAAGGAGGGACAAATATGAAACTCACCCCGCAGCAGAGGGACCTTCTGTCACAGCTGTCCCAGGCGGAGGATACGGCGGAGGCATCTGCGCTGATAGAAGCATTTTTATCTGAAAGCAAGGGAACAGCCCCCGACCGCAGGCCGTCTACGGTACAGGAGCTGTTTTGTGATCTGCTCTCAGGGAGCGGTTATTCAGATGCGGAGATCCGGGATTTTATCGTCAGGCATGGCGAGTATGCGGCAGGAATCTATGTGCCGGTGGTATTTACAGAACTTCCAAATGACGGGGCCAAAGCAGAAATCGAGCAGATGCTTGCCACGATCCCAAAGTCCATCTGGTTTTTATTTGAAAGCCGATATGTGCTTCTGACGGAATTCTCCCACACTGCCTTCCCGGCCGATCAGCTCTTGGGGCTTTTGAAGGCCCATGATCTGCGGGCGGCGGCGGGGCGGCCCTGCGGGGACCTTTCACGACTTCCCGTATTTGTGGGGCAGGCCCTGGACACGCTCCGGTATATGCGGGTCCTGAAAAAGGACGTCCGAATCTGCTCCTACGACCAGTTCACCATGATCCGACTGCTGGACGGGCTGAAAGACGACGTGGATTTCGGGAACTTTCAGATTGAAGATGTCCGGGCTCTTCAAACTTACGATCAAGAGAACGGAACGGAGCTGTGCGCCACGCTTTTGTGTTATCTGGAAAACTCCAAAAGCACATCCCGCACCGCCAAAGAAATGCACATCCACCGCAACAGCGTCTACTACCGGATCAACAAGTGCATGGAGCTACTGCCGGACATCGACTTTGAGAACGGCACCATGACCTTCCTTGTCATGCTGTCGCTGTATATTGCGCAGTATGATTTCTTTATATCGCAAAAGGAATACGGGACCACCAAGTTGTGTCATTTAGTATAAAAGTACGGTATCATAAATGGTTTTACCAGCGTGGCGGACAATGGTCGCTACTTTGGAGGTGTAATGTGCCTGAGCCAGGACGAACTAATTTGCCAGCATCGTAGACTGGCGGACCTAATTCACATCGAACACTGTCCTGTGATTGCCCTGCTGGCTTTTGGCGGCCACTAAGGGGTTACTTTATGCTTCTGGATAGGTCGAAGATTCTAAATTGAAAACGCATGGATCTTAATCAAACAACTCAATGTCGAATCTCGGCATTGAGCTGTTTACGTGCAAGGTATTCTTTTTTGAAAATACCCTACTACAATGTATTTGGTAGATCTCCCTGGCATCCAGTCAGGCGATCTTCCATCTCGTTGCTCAAGCTGATAGAATGAGGATGCAATCGGTCTGGCGGAAATACCCAAGGATATCCGTCCGTTGTCAAGTCT
>JAFUFT010000045.1 GCA_017469795.1 Oscillospiraceae bacterium | reverse complement strand
GCTCGCACAGGCCGGGCTTGTAAGCGCCCTTGGCCTGTACGAGCATCTGCACTTATGCGATTGAACCGCCGTGTACCGAACGGTACGCACGGTGGTGTGGGAGGACGGTCACTCAACTAATGGGTGACCTCCTACCCGATGTTTTTCGGAATCATCCTTGACAAAACGGGGGGCAAACGGTAATATTTTATTCAGAGAAGAGAAATGAAGCGGCTCGCCGCCTGGGAAAGGAGAAACCTTCCATGGACCATAAATTTGAGGGCCAGAATCCTGACGTGGGATATATGATCACAAATATCTCCTATGCCATCCGCCAGTACTTTGGGAATCTTTTTTCGGAATACGGCATCACCTATCCGCAATCCCGTGTCCTGACCAGACTGTTTGCGCAGATGGGGAAAGGTGACGTCAATCAGAGAGACCTGGAGCACGCTCTGGGCATCAAGGCCTCCAGCGTCAGTTCCCTTGTGCGCAATCTGGAGCAGAAAGGGCTCATCTATTCCGAGCGCCTGCCTCAGGACACCCGGAACAAGCGGATCCTTCTGACCGAAAAGGGACTTCAGCTCCGGGATATGCTGGACAGAACCCGGGATCAGGCCGAGGACGCGCTGATCGCCGGACTGACGGAGGAGCAGGTGGAGACGATGCGGGTGTGCCTGCATCAGGTCATGGAGAACCTCAACGCCGGAGAAAAGTTCGACGAATAATCGGGAATAACAAGTGCTTGCCGGACGCCCTATGGGCGTCTGGCATTTTTGTGACCTTTTGTGATGGTTTGTGCGGTCCCTTTTGGAATGTGGTTGCAAATCAAACCCCAGTGTGGTATCATTCCACTGCTTACGGTTTGGTTTTTGATATTCCAGATCAAAAAATGATAATCGTGTATGATCCGGCAATCCCGGAATATCATATAAATCTATGAAAGATGGTGAGTATATTGAAGAAAATGCTTGCGCTGCTTCTCGCGCTGTGCCTGTGCCTTGGACTGATGGCCGGCTGCGGCAGCCAGAGCGGCAGTTCCGCCGCCGCAGGATCTTCCGCCGCAGAGACCGGCGCCGAGGATGCTGCTGCTCCCGCGGATACCGAGGACGCTGCCCCCGCGGCCGAGGATGAGGCCGAGGCGGAGGGTTCCACCGAGACCGCGGAGGAGCCCGTTGAGGTCGGCGAGGGTGAAATCACTGCCTACGCCGAGGAGATTTTCGGTACCGCTGAGGTTCCCGAGGCGGTCAGCTATCCCATCGACACCGATGAGACCCTGGAGCTGATGGCCACCTTCCCCGATCCTCTGTTCGCTTCCTATCCCAACGGCATGGCCGACTGCCTGATCTATCAGGAGGCGGAAAAGGCCACCGGCGTGAAGATGACCTACACCCCGCTGTCCACCTCCGCTTCTGCGGAACAGTTCAACGTGATCATGGCCTCCGGCACCTATCCGGACCTGGTGGGCTGGGGCCTGAACTACGCCACCGGTGACGACGCCGCTGTGGAAGAGGACATCTACCTGGATCTGACCGAGTACATCCCCCAGTACGCCCCCAACTATTTCAAGGTTCTGGGCACGGACGATACGCTGCTCCAGACTGCCCTGACCGATTCCGGCTACATCACCGCCTTTGCCGCGGTGGTCACTGAGGAGTCCCTGGGCAAAGCGGGCCTTGTGATCCGGACCGATCTGCTGGACAAGCTGGGTCTGGACAAGCCCTATACCATCGAGGAGTATGAGAATGTGCTGGCCGCCTTCAAGGACGATGGCCTGGAGCAGCCTCTGATGATGCTGGCTCCCGGCGCCATCCAGGACAACTGGCTGGCTGCCGCCTTCGACGTGGCCGCCTTCTGCAACTCCTTCCCCATGAGCGTCGCCCCCACCTTCGTCAAGGACGGCGAGATCAAGTTCGGTCCTCTGGAAGAGGGATTTGTGGACTACATCACGCTGGTCCATGACTGGTATGAGAAGGGCTACATCGACAAGGACTTCATCTCCAAGAATATGAACTGGAACGGCCCCGACTACGGCAACGCCATCACCACCGGCAATGCAGGCATCTTCTATGCCGATCAGGGCAACCTGGGCGGCTATGTGGCTGCGTCCGAGGTGGAGGGCTTCGCGGTGGAGGCTGCCTATGACATGCACGCCACCGAGGACTCCGTCAACCACTTCCTGGCCAAGTCCAGCAAGTCCGTGGGCAACGGCTTCCATATCACCACCTCCTGCGACAACGTGGAGCTGGCTTGCCAGTGGGGCGACTGGTGGTACTCTGAGGAAGGCTCCCTCCTGGCCAACTACGGCGTTGAGGGCATTTCCTTCGACTATGTGGACGGCGTTCCCACCCTCAACGAGACTGTCACCGACGCCCCCGAGGGCATGCGTGACGCACTGCTGATCTACTGCTCCAACAATACGATCTGCTGCATCATCGACAACAACGCCGTGACCTCCGGCTATTCCGAGCTGGACAAGGCTGCGCCCGAGATCTGGGCCAAGGGCATGGATGACGCCTATGTGATCCCCTCCACCGTCTCTCTGAGCGCGGACGAGACCACCGATGCCATGAGCATCTACACCGACATCCAGACTCTGTGCATGGAGTCCATCGCCAAGTTCATCAACGGCGACAAGTCTCTCGACGAGTACGACCAGTTCAAGGCCGACATCGAGGCCATGAACATTCAGGGCTACCTGGATATCTATCAGGAGGCTTACGACCGCGCAATGGAGTAATCCTATCCTCTGAATCACTGTCCCGGAACCGGATCGGTTCCGGGACTTTTTTGCACTTAGTTCCTGCTTCCGACATATTCTGGGGTAGTGTGACAGTGGGGTTCCGCCGTCACCGGGAGGAGGATGCCATATGACACTATCAGAACTGCCGCCCGGAGCCTCGGGCGTCCTGCGGGAGATCCTCTGGGATGGAGCGCTCCGGGACAGACTGGAGGATCTGGGGTTCACGCCGGGACAGAAGTTAAAGTGCCTGCACCGGGCGCCCTTTGGAGATCCGGCGGCCTATGAGATTTTGGGGGCTGCCGTTGCACTGCGGAGAAAAGACGCAGCCGGGATCATTCTGGAGGAGACGCCATGTATATGAACCGGCCGGTCCGCGTGCTTCTGGCGGGAAATCCCAATGTGGGAAAGTCCACGGTGTTCAACTGCCTCACAGGCCTCCGGCAGCACACCGGCAACTGGCCCGGGAAGACCGTAGAAACGGCGGAGGGACGCTACCGGTACAAGGGTAGGGAATACCGGCTCGTGGACCTGCCGGGGACCTACTCCCTCGACGCCCGGAGCGTGGAGGAGCAGGTGGCCCGGGAAGCCCTGGAGCGGAGGGACTATGACTGCGTGGCGGTGGTATGCGACGGAACCATGCTGCGGCGCAACCTGATCCTGGTCTATCAGATCCTGGCACTGAAGGTGCCTGTGGTGGTCTGCGTCAACCTTATGGACGAGGCGGAGCGGAAGGGGATCACGGTGGACAGCAGAAAACTCTCCCGCCTGCTGGGGACAGCGGTGACGGAGACGGCGGCGGGACGGAACCGGGGCATCGACGGACTGCGGGAACAGATCCGCGGGGTTGTGGATGGGTTCTACCCGAGCGCCCTGCCGGAGCTTCCGGAGGGGAAGCGGGAGCGGGCGGCGCTGGCGGCAAAGACGGCAGATCAGGTGACAAGGTGCGCCGGACGCACAGAAAAAGGCCGGGCAGATCGGATCCTCACCGGGAAATGGACCGGACTTCCGGTGATGGCGCTGCTGCTGTTTGTACTGCTTTGGATGACCGTGGCAGGGGCAAATGTGCCCTCCGAACTGCTGTGGCGGGGGATCCGGAGGGGATATGAGATCCTTTCCCGGTGGTGCGCAGGCTGGCCCTGGTGGCTCCGGGGCGCGCTTCTGGACGGCGTGCTGCTGACAGCTGGACGGGTCGTGGCGGTGATGCTTCCTCCCATGGCGATCTTCTTCCCGCTCTTTACGCTTTTGGAGGACCTGGGGTATCTGCCCCGGATGGCCTATAATTTGGACCGGCCCATGGCAGGATGCGGCGGATGCGGCAAGATGGCGCTGACGATGTGCATGGGCCTTGGATGCAACGCCGCCGGCGTAACGGGCTGCCGGATCATCGACTCCCCCCGGGAGCGGCTGCTGGCCGTCCTGACCAACAGCTTCATTCCCTGCAACGGAAGGTTTGGTGCGCTGATTCTGCTGATGACGGTCTGCTTGCCCGCCGGGATAGCCGGCAGCGCCGGGGCCGCACTGGGACTGACACTGTTCCTGATCCTGGGCGTGCTGGCGGGCATGGGTGTGTGCAGGATCCTCAGTGCAACGATCCTGCGGGGAATGCCATCGGCCTTTGTGCTGGAACTGCCTCCGTTCCGGGTACCTCGGGTGGGGCAGGTGCTGATCCGTTCCGTTCTGGACCGGACGCTGAAGGTTTTAGGTCGCGCGGCGGGAACGGCGGCCCCGGCTGGACTGATCCTGTGGGTGCTGACGGCGGTGCCGCTGGGAGAGGGCAATCTGCTGAGCAGGCTGGCAGCATGGGCGGAGCCTGCGGGGCGGTTTCTTGGCATGAACGGAGCGCTGCTGCTGGCTTTCCTTCTGGGCTGGCCCGCCAATGAGATCGTGCTGCCGGTGGCGGCGCTGGCTGTAAGCGGGGCAATGGAGCTGGGAGCTCCGGCGCTGGGGCCAGAGCTCCTGGAAATGGACTGGCGGATGGCGCTGTGCACTGCGGTGTTTTTCCTGTTCCACTGGCCCTGCGCCACCACGTGTCTGACCATCCGGAAGGAGACGGGAAGCGTGAAATGGACCCTTTTGGCGGCGGCGCTTCCCACCGGGGTGGGAATTCTGCTCTGCACCGCCCTGCGGATCCTGCTCAGACTGCTGTAAGCGATAACCACAGGTTATCCCGCAGAGAAAATCGGTATTGGCAAAGCCGGGGAGCAGCGGTATAATAAAGAAAACTACGAATGGAGTGATCAACATGGAGTATATCCCCAATGGCGGGCAGACCTTTATGCCCTTTCAGGAAAACACGAAAGTTCCGACGCTGCCCTTTGAACCTCTTGCAAAACCGGAGCCGGCCTATGCGCCGCTGGAACTGACAGAGGCGGCGAAAGAAAAAGGCTATGTGATCACCACCCAGGCCCAGCACTTCCTTCCCGGCGTCACGGCGAAGATGATGGACTGGTGGTGGGCCAATATGGAAAAGGGCTACTATCTCTGGGCGCCCGGCTCCCATAAGCGGTTCAACTGGCTCCGGAGTCCCGGAGAATACGGGTTCCTGAATTCCGCACATATCATTTCGGAGGCTATGGTGCCCGGAAAACCTGTGTTCGGCGGCAGCGGCGTGCAGATCACCCGACTGGATCTGAGCTGGTTCTTCTTTACCAGCCATCTCCGGCATGTGATCGTGGAGGGCGTGTTCAACGCCAAAGGTGAATTCGTGGATTCCACGATCCATATGTGGGAGGATACGGAGGGCGGCTGCAACCATATGGTGGCGGCGGTGGCGAACACCCGCTGCACCGAGCCCCCGGCCTTTGTGCTGGAGGATCCCACCTCCGCTCCCGCCCCCGAGGACAGCGCCCATCATTCGGAGTACGAGGCCGCCATGTGGCCCCGGTTCCTGCCCGGACTGTACCGGCTCTGGGAAGGCCATCCGGATCCCAGCCAGAACGTGCAGTGTGACCTGACGGTGGCGGAAGGAGAAGAGGGCCTGTACTATCCGGCGGAGAACGGCCCGGTCCGGTTTTAAGTGAGACGGCCATGGAACGGAAAGAACTTGCGGTATCCCTGAAGAAAAACGGATATAACTGCTGTCAGGCGGTGCTTTCGGCCTACGGCGAGGAGACCGGCCTGCCCGACGAGACGCTCCGCCGCATGGGCGCGGCCTACGGCGGAGGCATGGGTAACATGAACGGGCCCTGCGGGGCTCTGTGCGGGGCACAGATGGTTCTGGGACTCCTGCGGTATGAGGGACGGCCTCTCCACGCCGCCGCCCGGCGGATTCAGGCCGGGTTCGTGGAGAAAACAGGCGGACAGATATGCCGGGAGATCAAGGGGATCGACACCGGAAGAATGCTCTGCCCCTGTGAGGACTGCATCCGTAATGCAGTGGAGACGCTGGATGCGTTTTTATCAGAGGAATGACTGCTGCGCGCCCCGGATCCGGGGCGCGTTTTTCTGTGGAAACCCTTGACTTTTTTGAAACAAATCTGGTAAAATGGCCGGGCAATTTAATAGAGGACATAAACGACACAAGTGGTGCGCCTGCACGTAAATCTGATTACGGGAGCTATGTTTTCGCAGTCAGTGGCAGCGCTGCCCCTTGTGTTTTTTTGTGCCCGGGAGGAGTTTTGATATGCCGAAAAACCAATTTGAGAGAATGATATTTGCCCTGATGACCGTGATTGTGACGGTTCATTGCTATGTGTTTTACAGCCTTTATGTTATCAACGGACAGACGCTGATGGACGTCACGGGGGCTGACGGCGTGCTTGCCGCAATCCGAACCCAGGGCGGCGTGTATATGCTGGGGAGAATGGTGCCCATCTGGGCGGTGGTGCTGACGGAGTTCTGTCTGGCCTACTGTTTGGAGGTGCTGGTCGGTAGTCCCTGTTCTTTTCGGCTGGCAGCTAAGTGCTTCCGTGTGGAGGAAACCCATCCGGTGCTGTTTGAGACGGCGGTCATCTGCGCAACCGTGGGGATCATGTGCCCTGCCATGAGCTTCATTGCCGCGTTCCTGTACTACCCCTATTACGCGGGGTTTCACGTGGCAACGCTGCTTGCAAACTGGGGCAGGCTGGTATGCTTTAATTTCCCGTTTGCGTTTTTCTCCCAGCTGTTTTTTATCCAGCCACTGATCCGGACCGCCTTTCGGGTGATTTTTGTCAGAGGACAGGAAACCGGCGGAAACGAGGAGTTAGCGCCAACTCACTGAGGTAAAAAATCAACCTGTATTATGCAAATTGCACTGCTTTTACCGAAAAATATGATGAAAAAACGATTGAATGCCTGATGCGGGTATGGTACAATACACTCGGAAAAATCTCTGCCGGGGTAACTGCGCCCCGGTGGAAATTCGAGATAAGGGAGTTAAGCAAATGGGTAAAGTTTCTCTGTTTATAGATGGGACCCAGATCCAGGCCGAAGAGGGCATGAGTGTCCTGGACGCGGCCCTGGCTGCGGATATCTATATCCCCCATCTGTGTTCGCATCCTGACCTGCCTGCCACCGGCGGATGTAAGATGTGCGTGGTGGAGATCGACGGTGTGGCCAAGCCGGTTTCCTCCTGCGTCACCGAGGTCAAAGAGGGCATGCGTGTCACCACCAAGTCGGAAAAACTCAAGCAGCTCCGCAAGATCGCGCTGGAGCTGATCATGGCCGGACATCCCCATGACTGCACCGGCTGCCGGGCCTACGGCAACTGCGAGCTGCAGGCTATGTGGCAGTATCTGGGTGTGCTCCATGCCCGGATGAAGGATGAATTCCCGGAAAAGACCACTCTGAAAATCGGCACCGGCAGCAATGTGATCATCCGGGAGAACGACCGGTGCATCCAGTGCGGCCGCTGTGTCCGGGCCTGCAACGACCTCCGGAAGGTCGGCGCCATTGACTACCAGAAGAAGGGCCTGGAGACCTACATCTCCACCCCCGAGGACCTGCCTCTGAACCAGACCGGATGCCGGTTCTGCTCCGCCTGTGTGGAGGTATGTCCCACCGGCGCCCTCATCGACATGGAGGGCCTGTTCCGGTCCGACCTGCCCCGGGAGCAGGCGCTGGTGCCCTGCCAGGCCGAGTGCCCCGCCCACATCGACATCCCCGCGTTCATGCGTTTTGTGGCCGAGGGCAAGTATGCCGAGGCCCATGCGGTCATGCATGAGAAGGTTCCCTTCCCCCATGCGCTGGGCTATGTCTGCAACCACCGCTGCGAGGACGGCTGCAAGCGCGGCAAGCTCAACGAGACCATGTCCATCTGCTCCATGAAGCGTTTTGCTGCGGAGCATGACGAGAGCCAGCTCTGGAAGGAGAATGGCTTCCAGAAGCCCGACACCGGCAAGAAGGTCGCCGTGGTCGGCGGCGGCCCCTGCGGCCTCACCGCGGCCTATTACCTCAAAAAGCTGGGCCACGATGTGACCGTCTATGAGAAGGACCCCATTGCCGGCGGCCATATGTCCAAGGGCATGCCGGAGTTCCGGATTCCCCAGGCGGATGTGCAGCGTGAGATCCGGGCTATCGAGGACATCGGCGTGAAGATCCTGGTGAACTCCCCGGTGGAGAATGTGGCAGAGCTGAAGAAGGACTACGACGCGGTGCTCGTTACCGTGGGCACCTCCGTGGGCAAGAAGCTCTCTTATCTGCCCGGCTCCGACTTCCGGAACGTCTACACCGCCGTGCAGCTCCTGAAATACAACCGTATCAAGTTGGTGGATCCCAGCTATGAGATGGAGCTGGATCTGGGCAAGACCGTCTCCATCATCGGCGGCGGCAACGTCTCCATCGACGTGGCCCGGACCCTGCGGCGCATGGGCTGCGAGGTCAACATCGTCTGCCTGGAAAAGGGCGAAAAGATGCTGGCGGACAAGCAGGAAATCAAGGAGGCCCGGGAGGAGGGCGTCAAGTTCTACGACGGCCACTCCAACGAGGCCATTGAGGGTACGCCTGATCAGGTCACCGGCCTGCGGGTCCATGAGGTGGAGAGCTTCTACTTCGATGAGAACCGGAATCTGGTGGAGAACCAGATCCCCGATTCCACCAAGGTCCTGCCCTGCGACGCCATTGTGTTCGCATCCGGTCAGGTCACCGGCCTGACGGCAGACTTTGGTCTGGAGCTCAACCGCTTCGGTTATCCTGTGGATCCTGCTCAGGGCAAGTCCGGCTTCAAGACCAGCGTGGAGGGCGTGTTCACCGCCGGCGACGTGATCACCGGCACCAAGTTCGTCATCGACGCCATTGCCGGCGGCCGTGACGCCGCTTCCGGCATCGACATCTATCTGGGCGGCGACGGCAAGATCGACGAGACCCTGGTGGAGCGGACCCTGAACCCCGAGATCGGTCCTGTGGAGAAGTTCGGCCAGCAGCCTCGCGTTCCCACCGAGATCCCCGATCCCGAGACCCGCATGAGCGAGGCACACAAGTGGGATAAGGTGGACAAGAACTGGACCTGTGAGAAGGCTCAGTGCGAGGCCAGCCGCTGCCTGCAGTGCGACCTGCGCGTGCCCATCAAGAAGGTCGAAAACTTCAACGCCTACGGCGTGCGATAAGGAGGGGAATCAGATGATCAACAAGGAAATGCTTGCTGAAAGAGAGAAGCTAGCCCTGGAACTGGCGGCGAAACTCCCTGAGATCTCCGCCGCACAGTCTGTAGGCGAGGGAACCTGCCCCCTGCAGTGGTGCCTGAAGCTCGTGGAGGATGCCCGGGCCATTTCCGATGGCAAGAGCGTCATGAGCCGGGACGGCCTGTGGCAGCTTCAGCTGATGATCGAGGGCGCCACCCGCGGTCAGTCCGGCGAAGAGGATCTGGCGGTCTACAAGGAGACCCTGGATGCCATGGAGCTCATCGGCGACGCCTTCACCGTCAAGGTCGCGGAGCTGCTCAAGGCAAATCTGGAGGCCTACGCCTCCGAGTGGGATCTGCATGTCCGCAGGAACCGCTGCACCAGCCTGGTGTGCTACTATGATCTGTATATCGATCCCGCCGTGTGCCAGGGTAATGGCGCCTGCCTGAAGGCCGCTCCCTCCGGCGCCGTTCTGGGCGGAGCCGGCATGATCAGCGTGATCAAGAACGACCGGGAGCTGAAGAACGAAGCATTCATCGCCTCCTGCCCCCTGGGTGCCATCAAGAAGTGCGGCGCGATCAAGCCGCCCTGTCCTCCGGCGCCTGTGCCGGTGGGTTCCTTCGGGAACGCTGCAGGCGGAGCCGGTGGCGGCCGCCGCAGACGCAGAGGCTAATCGAATACAAACTGCGGAGGCCGGGGGTTATCCTCCGGCCTCTATTGGTTCATACTTGTAAATGGCATCTCGGAGTTTGTAGGGGGCTTTGTGTTATCCCTCCGGGGGCCTACTTCTGCCCTGCCAGAAGTAGGGAAGAGCAGCCAAAGGGCCTTGCCCTTTGGAATCCCGCCCGCGTGGCGAAACCCACTGCGCCGTCGAGCGCTCGAACGAAGACGTGTGGTCGCCGCTTGACTTCGTGAGCGGCTATGGGTTGGCCTTCGCCCCGTTTCGGGTGAGACCGACAAGTACCCCCTACCGTCGCGCCTTAGAACGCACACTCGAGCGTGGGAACGAAACGGAATTGGCCGCCGGAGGCCTCCCAGGAAGACCTCAACAAACTCCAATTTATATAAAAAAGGAGAATATATATGGTCATTACCAATGCCTATATCTATCCCGTGGAGGGAGATCCCATTCCACAAGGGTATCTGCGTTTTTCAGACATCATTGAGGAAATGGGCCCCATGGCGGACTTTTCGCCTACCGCAGGAGAGGAGACCTTTGA
This sequence comes from Oscillospiraceae bacterium, assembly GCA_017469795.1. Classification (GTDB taxonomy): domain Bacteria; phylum Bacillota; class Clostridia; order Oscillospirales; family Oscillospiraceae; genus HGM13006. The sequence continues at coordinate 21,935 of JAFUFT010000045.1, read as the reverse complement.
CGCAGAGGGCGCCTGGCTCCTGCCTGGTCTGGTGGATATCCATACCCATCTGGGTTTGTTTGGCGACGGGGTGGGCTTTGAGGCCGAGGACTGCAACGAGGTCGGCGACCCCATCACGCCCCAGCTGCGGGCGGTGGACGGGATCAACCCCATGGATCCCACCTTCCGTGAGAGCCTGCAATCCGGTGTGACGGCGGTTGCGGTAGCGCCCGGATCCGCCAATCCCATCGGCGGGCAGATCACGGCCATCCATACATCGGGACGGCGGATCGACGACATGGTGATTCGGGCGCCGCTGGCGATGAAGTTTGCCCTGGGCGAAAACCCGAAAAGCTGCTATCACGACCGGGACGAGACCCCGGTGACCCGCATGGCCACGGCTGCGCTAATCCGGCAGGCGCTGTTTGAGGCGCAGGCCTATGGGCGGAAAAAGCAGGCGGCGGAGGAAAACCCGGAGCTGGATCCGCCGGATTTCGACATGAAGCACGAGGCGCTTCTTCCCGTGCTTCGGGGAGAGATCCAGGCCCACTTCCACGCCCACCGGCTGGACGACGTGTTCACTGCCATCCGCATCGCCAAGGAGTTTTCGCTGAACTATGTGATCGTCCACGGAACGGAAAGCTACCTTGCGGCGGATCTGATGGCGGCGGAGGGCGCAAGGGTGGTGACTGGTCCCAATCTGCTGGACCGGTGCAAGCCGGAGCTGAAGAACATGACCTTCGGCGGTCCGGCGGAGCTGCGGAAGGCCGGAGTGCTGTGTTCCATCTGCACAGATCATCCGGAGACGCCGCTCAAGTATCTGACCATCTGCGCTGCGGTGGCGCAGAAAAGCGGCCTGAGCCACGAGGACGCCATCCGCGCCATCACCATTTACCCGGCCAGGATCGCCGAGCTGGACGACAGGATCGGATCACTCAGACCCGGGAAATGGGCGGATCTGGCGCTATTTACCCGGGATCCGCTGGAGCTGTCCAGCGAGTGCAAAGCAGTGTTTATTCAGGGAAGGAGATGTGTCTGATGCGGGAAATCTCATGCGGCGAAATCCGGGAACTGGTGGAGCGGCTGTGTATCGAGGCAGCCACGGTACTCCCGGACGACTTGTGCCGTACCATCCATGCGGCCCGGGAGACGGAGGAGAGCCCGGTGGGGCAGGGGATCCTTCAGGATATTGAAGACAACTTCCTCCTGGCCCGGGAGAAGGGTGTGCCTATCTGTCAGGACACGGGCATGGCTGTGGTGTTTCTGGAGCTGGGGCAAGAGGTCCATATCACCGGAGGTAGCCTCCGGGACGCGGTGAACATGGGCGTTCACGACGGGTATCTCAACGGTGCCCTGCGCTGCTCGGTGGTGGAGGATCCGCTCCGGCGGGTGAACACCGGCGACAACACCCCGGCGGTGCTCCACGTGGAGCTTGTGGAGGGAGACGCCTTTCGGGTGACCATTGCGCCCAAGGGCTTCGGCAGCGAGAACATGAGCGCCATGAAGATGTTCACTCCCGCCGCCTCCCGGGAGGACATCGAGGAGTGGATCGTGTCCTGCGTGAATACGGCGGGGTCCAACCCCTGCCCGCCGGTGATCGTGGGGGTCGGCATCGGAGGAACCATAGAGCAGTGCGCGTTGGAGGCGAAGAAGGCCCTGCTTGCACCAATGGACGCGCCGAATGAAGATCCCTTCTACGCGGATATGGAGGAGAAGACTCTGGAGAAGATCAACCGCCTGGGCATTGGTCCCCAGGGCATGGGCGGCCGGGTCACGGCCCTAGGCGTGCACATCCGGCCCTATCCCACCCATATCGCGGGTCTGCCCTGCGTGGTGAACATGAGCTGCCATGTGACGCGGCACGCCTGCGGGGAGCTGTGAAATGCTACTGAAAATCACGTCAATGGACGATCTGGACGTCCCCGCCCTCATGGCAATCTACGCCGAGGGCAACGAGGAAAACGCCGCGTACTTCTTTCCGGACCTGCCGGAGCCGGAGCGGATCCGAAAGGCGGAGGCGGAATTTGCCCGCTTCCTGCGGGAGGAATTCTTTCCGAAAATGGAAAACGTCCAGTATGTCCTGGAAGAAGGCGGGGAGTGGGTGGCGGCCCTGCGGCTGACGAAGCTGGCGGATTGCTGGTGGCTGGAAGCGCTGGAGACAAAGCCCGGGGAGCGACGGAAAGGCCATGCGCTGAAATTGCTGAGGGCGGTGCAGGCGGAGCTGGGGCCGGAAGCGGTGATCCGGGACTGCGTCAGCAAACGGAACGAACCCTCCCTGCGGATGCACTTCGCGGCAGGATTCGAGATCGAAAACGACCCGGCGATGGATTATCTCCTCGGAGAGATCGAGGAGCGATGCTTTGGAATGCGATTTGTACATAATATCCTGTGAAAACCTCTTGCAAACCACAAGACAACGTGCTATAATACCCCGTGTTAGTTGGTATGGTAGATTGAGACTGGGCTTCGGCCCAGTCTTCTTTATGCGTTTTAAAGATTTACAGATATTGGGAGGATGCGAATGAGCAAGAAGATCACTCAGCAGGTCTGGGAACTGGCGCAGCCTGTGGTGGAGGGCTTCGGCCTGAAACTGTGGGACGTGGAATACGTCCGGGAGGGCGCCGACTGGTTCCTGCGGCTGTATATCGACAAGGACGGCCCGGTGGACATCAACGACTGCGAAAAGGTCTCCCGGGCGGTGGATCCTCTGCTGGACGAAAAGGATCCCATTCCCGACAGCTACACCTTTGAGGTCTGCTCTGCCGGATGCGAGCGGGTGCTGAAACGTCCCGGGGATTTTCAGCAGTTTCTGGACAGTAAGGTCCTGATCAAGCTGTATCGGCCCAGAGACGGCCGGAAAGAATATGTGGGAGTCCTGAAGTCCTACGAGGATGGGACCACCACCATAGAGACAGAACAAGGAACCATGGAATTTACACAGGCGGAGACCGCGCTCGTGCGGCTTTACGCCGAGTTTTGATGGGAGGAATCGGAAAAAATGAACGCCGAAATCATGGGAGCTCTGGAACAGCTGGAGCGGGAAAAGGGCATCCCTAAGGATTATATGCTCGAGAAGATCAGCGCCGCTCTGCTGGCTGCCTACAAGAAGGACCACACCGGTTACACCGAGAACGTGATGGTCAGTGTGGTGGACGGCGAACTGAAGATGTTCGTCCAGAAGGAGGCCGTGGAGGAACTGATGTTCCCGGACACGGAGATCTCTCTGGACAACGCCCGGAAGCTGGTGCCCGATGCGGTGGAGGGCGACATCATCAACGTGGAGGTCGACGCCAGACAGTTTGGCCGGATCGCTGCGAAAACCGCCAAGGACGTCATTATTCAGGGCATTCGGGAGGCGGAGCACACGGTGATCTTTGACAAGTTCACCTCCAAATCCCACGAGATGATCACCGGCACGGTCCTGCGGATCGAGCCGGACAGCGGCGATATGATCATCCGGATCGCCACCGGCGCCGCAGGAACAGGCAACGGAACCGACAAGACCAACGCGCTGCTCGCCGCCGGGGAGCAGGTCCGGGGTGAGAGCTACACTGAGGGCGACAGCATCCGCGTCTACGTGGTGGATGTGCGCCGGAGCAGTCACGGCCCCCAGGTCATCGTGTCCCGGACCCATCCCGGACTGGTCAAGCGCCTGTTCGAGCGGGAAGTGCCCGAGATCGCTGACGGCACCGTGGAGGTCAAATCCATCGCCCGGGAGGCCGGAAACCGCACCAAGCTGGCGGTCTGGTCCTCTGACCCGGATGTGGACGCCGTGGGAACCTGCGTCGGTCCCCGGGGCGGCCGCGTGGGCGCAGTCGTGGACGAGCTGGACGGAGAGAAGATGGATATCATCCAGTACTCCGAGGATCCGGCGGAATTCGTGGCGGCGGCCCTGTCTCCCGCCGATGTGGTGGAGGTGCTGGTACAGCCCGGCACCAAGAACTGCCGCGTGGTGGTTCCGGACGATCAGCTTTCCCTTGCCATTGGCAAGGAGGGCCAGAACGCCCGGCTGGCTGCCCGCCTGACCGGATATAAGATCGACATCAAGGCGGAAAGCGACGCAGACGCGCTGAACTTCGGCGAGGAGGAGCCTCTGCCGGAGGAGCCGGAAGACATCATTCCGGAGGAAACGCCTGAGACAGAAGCGGAGATTACGGAATAAGCCTGTTCCAAGATTGCGGCAGGCGTGTGAGAATGAGGTGCGGTATGAAAAAGACCCCAATGCGACAGTGTGTGGGCTGCCGGGAAATGAAGCCGAAAAAAGAACTGGTTCGTGTGGTGAAATCCCCGGAGGGCGTGATTTCCATGGATCTCAAGGGCAAGGCCCCCGGACGGGGCGCCTATGTGTGCCTGGAGGCGGAATGCCTCCGACGGGCCATGAAGTCCAAAGCGCTGGAGCGTGCTTTTTCCACTGCCATTCCCCAGGACGTCTACGACCGCCTGATGGAGGAACTGGAGGCGACGGAGGATGCTTGACAAAGCCCTGAACCTTCTGGCCATTTCCCAGAAGGGCGGCAATCTTGCCATCGGGGAGGACCCGGTCGGCGCCGCAGCTCAGGCCGGAAAGGCGAGGCTCATCATCCTCGCTTCCGATGCAGCCGGACACACCCGGCGCAGAGCTGACGGATTCGGCGCCCTGCATCATACGCCTGTGATCTCCATCGACGCGGACAAGTCGCGCTTAGGCGGCATGTTCGGCCGGAGCAGCGTGGCCATGGCGGCGCTGACGGAGATCAGACTGGCCCGGTCGTTTCTCGAGACGCTGGGGGAGCCGGAACGCTACGGCGAGGCGCTCGCTCAGGTCACGGAAAAGGCGGAGGCCATTGCCCGGCGCAAACAGATCAAGCCGCGCCGGAATCGGGAACGAGGAACGAGATAGTATTTGGAGGTGGCTCTATGAGCAGTTTTGTGAAATATAAGATCCGCGAAGTCGCGAAGGATTTTGATATGCCGTCCAAGGCCGTTACGGCTCTGGTGACGGAATATTTCGAGGCGCCCAAGTCCACGGCGCAGGTGCTGACTGACGAACAGTTGAACGTGATTTTTGACCGGATCACCCGGGACAACCAGATCGCGTCCATCGAGGAGGTCTTTGCCACGGCCGCCGCGGCGGTGGCGGACGAGCCGGAAAAGCTGGTGGCGGCGGAGACGCCCGCCCAGAACGCCGAGCCGAAGCCGGAACAGGCCCAGAAGCCCCAGCAGGGCCAGAAGCCTCAGCAGGGCCAGAAGCCTCAGCAGGTTCAGAAGCCTCAGCAGGTTCAGAAGCCCCAGCAGGGCGGCCAGCCGGCACAGAATCAGAACACGGCCCAGCAGCCCAAGCGCAAGAAGGAGCGCCGGGTGGTGGATACCTCCCGCGTGGTGGTGAACGCGGCGCGCTTTGATGACCGGGTGGATTCCCTCGTGCCGGACCGCGCTCAGAAGTACACCAACAAGAAGGAGCGCGTTGGCAACAAGAACAAAAACAAGAACCGGGGCAACTTCGGCAATAAGCGCCGGAACGAGGAGCAGGAGCAGATGCGCCGGCTCCAGCTGGAGATCGCAAAGAAGGCGCCCGTAAAGGTGCTGATCCCCGATGAGATCAGCGTTGGCGAGCTGGCCTCCCGGATGAAAAAGACCGGGGCGGAAGTGGTCAAGTGCCTGATCAAAAACGGCATTATGGCCTCCGTCAGCGAGATCATCGATTTTGAGACCGCGGCCATCATCGCCGAGGAGATGGGCTGCAAGGTGGAGAAGGAAGTCATCGTCACCACCGAGGAGCGGCTGATCAACGACCATGTGGACACCGAGGACGAGTTGGAGCTGCGGCCCCCCGTCGTGGTGGTCATGGGCCATGTCGACCACGGCAAGACCAGCCTTCTCGACTACGTCCGCAAGAGCCATGTGGCAGCAGGGGAGGCCGGCGGTATCACCCAGGCCATCGGCGCCTATCAGGTGGATGTCAATGGCAACACCATCACCTTCCTGGACACCCCGGGCCACGAGGCGTTTACCTCCATGCGCGCCCGCGGCGCCATGTGCACCGACATTGCCATTCTGGTGGTGGCGGCGGACGACGGTATCATGCCCCAGACCGTGGAGTCCATCAACCACGCCAAGGCGGCCAACATTCCGATCATTGTGGCCATCAACAAGATGGATCTGCCCGGCGCCAATCCCGAGCGGATCAAGCAGGAGATCATGAAATACGACCTGATCCCCGAGGACTACGGCGGAGATACCATCATGTGCCAGATTTCCGCCAAGACCGGCCAGGGAATCCAGGAACTGCTGGAGATGGTGGTCCTCTCCGCGGAAATGCGGGAGCTGAAGGCCAACCCCAACCGGGAGGCTTCCGGCACCGTCATCGAGGCAAGGCTCGACAAGGGCCGCGGTCCTGTGGCCACGCTGCTGGTGCAGAACGGCACCCTCAATCAGGGCGACATCATCATCGCCGGTACGGCGGTGGGCCGTGTCCGCGCCATGACGGACTACCGGGGCAAGAGCATGAAGAAAGCCGGCCCATCCGTTCCCGTGGAGATCATCGGTATGGCTGAGGTTCCACAGGCGGGCGACACCTTTAACGCTGTGGCTGACGAGCGCATGGCCCGGCAGCTCTCCGATGAGCGCAAGCAGGCGGAAAAGGACTCCAAGCTTAAGAGCCTCACCGGCTCCGTGACCCTGGAGAACCTGTTCGCCCAGATGCAGGAGGGCAACATGAAGGAGCTCAACATCATCGTCAAGGCCGACGTGCAGGGCTCCGCCGAGGCGGTCAAGGCCAGCCTCCAGAAGCTTTCCAACGAGGAGGTCCGGGTGAAGGTCATCCACTCCGGCGTGGGCGCCATCAACGAGTCTGACGTGCTGCTTGCCTCGACGGCAAACGCCATCATCGTGGGCTTCAACGTGCGGCCGGATTCCGCCGCCAACGCCAGTGCCTCCCGGAGCGGCGTGGAGATCCGCACCTACCGGATCATCTATGAGTGCATCGAGGAGATCGAGGCGGCCATGAAGGGCATGCTGGATCCGAAGTTCCGGGAGGCTGTCATCGGCCACGCCACCGTCCGCCAGGTCTACAAGGTGTCCTCCGTGGGCACTGTGGCAGGCTGCTATGTGTCCGACGGCCGCATCGAGCGGTCCGGCTCGGTCCGGGTAGTCCGGGACGGCATCGTGATCTACGAGGGCGCTCTGGGCTCTCTCCAGCGGTTCAAGGACTCCGTCAAGGAGGTCACCGCCGGGTATGAGTGCGGCATGACCGTGGAAAAATACAACGACATCAAGGAAGGCGACGTCTTTGAGTGCTTCGTCATGGAGCAGATCAAGGAATAAGCCGCAAGAAGGAGCGATACTATGAGCCAGAGCCGGATCGGACGGATCAACGAAGAGATCATGCGGGAGCTGTCCACCGCCATCCGGGGCCTCAAGGATCCCCGGGTCCAGCAGATGCTCAGCATTACTGCTGTGGACACGGCGTCGGATCTCCGCACGGCCAAAGTCTACGTTTCCGTCTTTGATAAGGAAAAAAGCAGGGAAGTGCTCAAGGGTCTGAAGTCCGCGGGGGGATACCTCCGGCGGCATATCGGGTCCGCGCTGCAGCTGCGCTATACGCCGGAGCTGATCTTCATCGAGGATCACTCCATTGAGCACGGTACCCGGATCTTTGACATCCTGTCCACCCTGGACATCCCGGAGGAAGACCATGACGAACAGGGAAACGATTGAATTCTTTCGCGACAACGACAACTATCTGATCATTAACCACCGCCGTCCCGACGGGGACGCGGTGGGGTCTGCCGCCGCCCTGTGCCGCCACCTGCGGCAGATGGGGAAGACTGCGGCAGTCTGGAAAAACCCGGAGACCACGGAGCGTTATCAGCCCTTCCTGGAGGGACTGGAGACAGAGCATATCCCGGCCGGGGCGGTGCTGGTGTCCGTGGATCTCGCCACAGAAAACCTGCTGCCGCTGAACGGACTGGACTTTGCGGGCAAGATCGTCTTGTCCATTGACCACCACATGTCCAACGACGGCTATGCCGCGGAGACCAACGTGGATCCGAAATGCGCCGCCTGCGGGGAGCTGCTGATGGAGATCCTGCCGGAGCTGGAGCCCGTCTCCCGGGAGACGGCCGACGCGCTGTATCTGGCCATTTCCACAGATACCGGATGCTTCCAATACTCCAATGTCACCGGAGATACGCTCCGGGCAGCTGCCGTGCTGAAGGATCTCGGCGCAGACACCTACCACATCAACAAAATCATGTACGGCACCAAGACCATCGCCCGGCTGCGGCTGGAATCTGCGCTGACGGAATCGGCGGAATTCTACGCCGGGGGACTGGTGGCGGTGTGCTGTATCTCCCAGAGCCTGATGGACGCCATCGGCGCCACGGAGGACGATGCGGACGATATCTCGAGCTTCCCGCGGAGCATTCAGGGCGTTGAGATCGGCGTACTGATCAAGGAACTGCGGCAGGGTGGGGCGAAGATCTCCCTACGGACCGGAGAGGACTACAACGCCTCGGAGATCTGCGGCCGTCTGGGCGGCGGCGGACATCCAGCTGCAGCAGGCGCCCAGGACAATGACGGTATGGAACAGGCCAAGAAGCGGATCCTTGAGGCCATCGCGGAAAGCGGCGTGGTTCTCTGATGAATGGCATCCTGGTGATCGATAAGCCCCAGGGCTGGACCTCCCACGATGTGGTGGCCAAGCTCCGGGGCATCTATCGGGAAAAGAGGATCGGCCACTCCGGAACGCTGGACCCCATGGCTACCGGCGTGCTGGTGGTATTTCTGGGCCGGGCCACCCGGGCGGTGGAGCGCTTTGAGCATGATGAAAAGGAATATGAGGCCGGACTGCTGCTGGGTACGGTGACAAACACGCAGGATACCACGGGACAGGTGCTCGAAACCCATCCCGCCGAGGTGCCGGAGGCACAGCTTCGGGCAGTGCTGGAACGGTTTACCGGCCCGCAGACCCAGATCCCGCCCATGTACTCCGCGGTGAAGATCGGCGGAAGAAAGCTCTACGAGCTGGCCCGAAAGGGACAGGATGTAGAACGCAAGCCCCGGGCCATCACCATTCACGAGCTGGAACTCCTGTCTTACGACGGACAGGAGGCAAGACTGCGGGTCCGGTGCTCCAAGGGCACCTATATCCGGACGCTGTGCCATGACATCGGCGCGGCCCTGGGCTGCGGGGGCTGTATGAGCGCCCTGCGCCGCACCAGAGCGGGACGCTTTACCGCGGCGGACTGCGTGACGCTGGAAACGGTCCAGGCAGCCCGGGATCGGGAGGCCCATCTGGAGCTGGTCCGGCCAATCGACACACTGTTTGCAGATCTTCCGGCCGTAACGCTGGACGGTACCTGGACCATTCGCTGTAAAAACGGCGGGGAGATCCCGGCGGCGGAACAGGCGGATGGGGAATATCGGGTCTACGGACCAGATGGGGAGTTTCTGATGCTCGGAGAAGTCCGGGGGCAGATCCTCCGAACAGTCAAGAGCTTTTTCGAGGTGAAATAGAAGTTGAAGGAACGCACACGGGTCATCGCCCTCGGCTTTTTTGACGGCGTACACAAGGGTCACGCCAGTCTCATTGAAATGGCAAAGCAGCGGGCGGCAGAGCGGAACCTTCGTCCGGCGGTCATGAGCTTTGACCTGCATCCGGACACGCTGGTGTTCCACCGGCAGGTGCCGCTGATTAACGACCTCAAGGACCGGCGGGAGATCCTGCACCGGTGCTTCGGGGTCGATGACGTGATCCTGGCCCATTTTGATGAGACAATGATGCGCATGCCCTGGGATGTGTTTGTGGAGGACTATCTGCTGGGCAGGCTTGGCGCGGCCCATCTGGTCTGCGGATACGACTACCGGTTTGGAGACAGGGGTGCGGGCAATCCGGAACGGCTCCGGGAAAAGTGCCGGGAGTTGGGCATTGGACTGGATGTGATGCCCCAGGTGTCACTGGACGGGATCACGGTCAGCTCCACCTACATCCGCACGCTGATCGAACAGGGAAATATGACGGAGGCGGAGCGCTTCCTGGGCCATCCCCACTGCCTCACGGGGCAGGTGGTCCACGGCAAGGCCCTCGGCCGTACCATCGGGATCCCCACGGCGAATCTCCTGATTCCGGAGAACGTGCTTGTCCCGGCTTTCGGCGTCTACGCGTCCAACGTGGTTCTGCCGGACGGCACAGTCAAGATGGCCGTGACCAACGTGGGCGTCCGTCCTACGGTGGAGGATTCCGAAACTGTCACGGTGGAGCCGTGGATCCTGGATTATGATGGAGACCTGTACGGAAAGACCATCCGGGTGGAGTTCCGCCGGTTCCTCCGGGGGGAAAAACGATTCTCAGGACTGGAGGAGCTTCAGCAGGAGATCCTCCGAAATGCGGCGGAAACCCGGAGATTGCTGGAAGTATAAAAAGATCGTCCCTGCCCTGCGGCGGGAACGATCTTTTTTTGTTATTCGGCATCCAGGGCCAGGCTTCTGGCCCGCTCATATTTGCTGCGCTTTTCCTCCCGGAGTCCGTATTCCGCGATAAGCTGCTGGCACAGGGGCGGCAGGCTCCCGGCGTCGCCGTAAAGGAGTTCCAGCTCCAGCTCACAGATGGGCTGCTCCTTTCCTCCACCGGCCAGAATGCCGTAGTCTCCGGCCATTTCGATTCGAACACCCTCGTCCATATACAGGCACACGGATCTGCGCTCAAAATCCGCGCTGCAGCAGGAGACAAGTCCCTTGCCCTTCAGAATGGATTTCAGTTCCCGGGGCGCGCCCTGGGCGATGAGGACGGGAATCGCATCCTCAATGTTGTCCATGGCGCACTGCCATTCGCTGCGGGTAAAGAAGCCTGCTGCGTCGCTCCGGTTGGACGTCTTGAAGGCAACCACCGGCCGGCCGCCCTCGTCCCGGAGCCGCAGGGTCCATTTCCGCTGATGGAGCATGTTGTCGGGCGTGTCATAATATGTGCTGACCATGCGTCTGGTCACAAAATCATCTTTCGCGTATTGCAGCAGTTCCGTGTCGGACAGGACGCTGTCCAGCGTAGCTTTGTCGGGAACGCCGAGCTTCATTTCGATCTCTGTTGCCAAAATAACCGCCTCCGCAATTTTCTATCTGTATTCTACCCGCTTTCCCCCACATTGGCAAGCCTTTTTTCCCATTTCCCGCGCCCTTTCCCGACGGCGTTTGCGGCTCCATAACCGTACAATGGGACAAAACGCCCGGAGGAGGCAGTGGAATTGAAGGAAAAACTCAAAAACAGTCCCTGGCTTCAGGCATGGTTTTATACCCAATCGCCACTGGTGATCACCAGACCTGCCCTCCGGGAGACCCTGTGCTGCGCAGCGTGTCTGGTGGGCGGGTTCGTGTTGTCCTGCGGGACCGTTGCCGGGCAGCCGCTGGCCTTTGCGCTGGCATTCCTGGCATGTGTCGGCGGCGGGATCCGTGGCCTCGGATGTCTGGTCGGGCTGGGAATCGGATACCTGACCATGCAGCCCTTTGCCGAGGGCCTGCAGCTGACCAGCTCCGGGATCCTGATCTATGTGTGCAACTACATCTTCGGCTCGCTTTGGGTCACGAAACGAAGCTGGTTCCGCTGTGCGGTGGCGGGCGTGATGACGGCGGGGGTGGGCGGCATTTTCCTGGTCAGCCGACAGATCACGCCGGCAATCCTGTCAGAGTATGTCCTCACTGTGCTGACGGCGGCCTGCATGCCTCTGAGCTACGAGCGGCTGCTGGCAAAGCGCTTTCGCTCTGCGGGCGCACTGCTTGCAGCGGGGACCTTCCTGGCCGGCGCGGCGGCTCTTCCGGCGCCGGCGGGGATCAATCCCGGATGCGTGGCGGGGATCGCGCTGGTGTCCCTTGCCGCCCGGAGGGCAGACCTGCCAGCGGCTGCGGCGGTGGCGCTGTGCAGCGGAGCGGCGCTGGACGCGGCTCAGGGCACGACGGTGTGGACCTTGATCCTGGGCATCGGAGCCGCGGCGGGGGCCGGAATAGGGAACCGGAGCAGATGGCTACGGACGGGCGTGTTCTTGGCGGTTTCGGCAGCGGGCATCTTTCTGCTTGGAATCTGGAGCAGGTCTGCCGGGTGGGATCTGGGCGTCGGAACAGCGCTGGGCTTTCTGCTTCCGGCCGGGCGGATCGTTGGACGGGAGAGAAGCGCGGTGGAGCAGTCGGCGGAGCTGGTGGAGGAACGGCTGTCCTGCGGACGGGACGTATTTCTTCGGCTCTACCGGGAGATGGGCGGCGAGCAGATGGAAAGCCGGGGAAAGAACCGGGTCTTTGATCGGGCGGCCGCACAGGTGTGCCGCCGCTGCAGCCGGTACAGCCAGTGCTGGGAAAAGGGCGCCGGGGAGACCTACCGGATGCTTGCGCCGGTGCTTCCGGAGATTCTTCAGCGGGGAGAAGCCAGACGGGAGGACTTCCCGGAGGAGTTCGCAGATTCCTGCCGGCAGCTGGACGGACTGGTTCTGGCGGTCAATCAGGAGCTGTCGCAGATCCAGCGGGACGGCCGCAGCCGCACCCGCCGACAGGAGGAACGGATCGTGGTGAGCCGGATCCTTCTGCATCTGGGAAACATGATGGAGTCCAACGCGGTGCTGCTCCGAAAGGACCGGACGCCGCCCCGGGAGGGATACCGGATCAAGCTGGGGGTGGCGGCCAGAGGCCGGGACAGATCCCGGATCAGCGGAGACCGGGGCGCCAGTCTCCACACGGAGGACGGCAGAATGTATGTGGTGCTGTGCGACGGAGTAGGTACCGGGGCGCCTGCTGCGGAAGAGAGCCTGCTGGCGGTGGACACGCTGGTGGCGCTGATCCGGGCGGGTATGCCCCCGGAGAGCGCCATGGAACTTCTCAACGGGATCTACATCCTCCGGGACAGCGGCGACTTTTCCACCATGGATGTTCTGGAGGTGAATCTGATCAACGGGCAGGGTACACTCTACAAGTGGGGCGCCGCCCCAAGCTATCTCAAATCCGGCGGGGACCTCAAGGTGCTTGGAGTAGCCGCCCCGCCTCCGGGGCTGGGCACGGAGCAGCGGGCGGAGATCCTGCGGCTGAACCTCTGGAGCGGAGATATCCTGGTATTGGCCAGCGATGGGCTGGATCAGGAGGAGACCCAGCAGATAATCCGGGAATATGCCGGCGACAACGTCAAAACACTGGCGGCCAGCCTGGTGGACCGGGCGGCGGAAATGGGCGGAGAGGACGATATGACTGCGGTGGCGGTCCGTGTGACGGAGGCCCGGACATAGAGATACAAGAATCGGCACCTGGATTTTTATTATTGATATTTGCCATAAAACGTCTTTTCGATTACAATAACCGTTAGATACTGAATTATTGGAAAGGAGAGTCATTTATGGCCTATGTGATCGATCAGGCCCATTGCTCCTGTTGTCATCGGTGCCGGGTGGAATGTCCCGTGGGGGCGATCCGCTTCAAAGGGTCCAAGTACTGGATCGACCCGGATAAGTGTATTTCCTGCGGACATTGCGCCGAAGTCTGCCACAACAGCGTGATCACCAATCCCGACGCGCCCGCGCCGAAGGCGGCGCCCCACGAGAAGATCGTTAAAACCTGCGACGTGCTGGTGGTCGGCGGCGGTGCGGCCGGTATGGCGGCTGCGGCCCGGGCTGCGGACAGCGGTAAAAAGGTGATCGTACTGGAGAAGAATAAAGAGGTGGGCGGCAGCGCCTGGTACGCCCACATGTTCCGGTCCCAGTGGTCGGTGTGGCATGAGGCGGAGGGGATCCCAGATCCCCGGGAGAAGCTCTACAACAAGTTCATGAAGAAGACCCAGGGCCGTGTGGACGGCGAACTGGTGAAGAATATGTTGGACGCCGACGTGGATTTCGTCAACTGGCTGATCCAGTCCCATGATCTGGGTAAGGACTACTATCTGGGAGACGGTCCCTTTAACGCCAAGGGACTGGTGGGCACCTATGATGTGCCCTACAACCACCTGCGGATCGACACCTCCATCGGACCGGGCGGCAACGGCTGGTTCCTGTGTCTGAAACTGCTGGGCATTCTGGAGGAGAACGGCGGCGAGGTGCTCTATAACACGCCGGCCAAGCATCTTCTGACCGATGAAACGGGCAAAGTGACTGGTGCGATCGGCGCCGACGAGGGCGGAGAGGTGGAGATCCATGCGGGCGCCACCATCGTCACCGCCGGTGCGTTCACCCACAGTAAGGAACTGATGGCCAAGTTCCAGCCCATCTTCTACAAGGACGACGGATCGGAACCGGTCCATGTGTTCACCTGTGCCACCTGCACCGGCGACGGCATCACCATGTGCGATGAGATCGGTGCGGACATAGATTATGTAAACCGTCGAGTGAATCTGTTTGGGCCGGCGCGGCATCCCTTCGGCACCTGTGGACTGGCGGCCTCTCGGGGCGCCAGCAACATGATGGTGGATCCCCAGGGGCGGCTCTATAACGCGCCCATGGAGATGACGGAGGTGAGCGGCGTGGCGCTTAACGTGCCGGAGCGGTATCTCTGGAGTGTGCTGGACCAGACGGCGCTGGAGGATTCCATGGCCCGGTCTCAGGGCCGGGAGCCCGATGCGGTTGGGGTGGACATGGATCGCCTCTACCGGAACTTCCAGTTTGAGATCGACCAGGAAGTGGAATGGGGCAGTATCAAAAAAGCGGACACACTGGAGGGTCTGGCGGATGAGCTCGGCGTTGACCGGGCGGTGTTCCTTTCTTCCGTAGAGGAGCATAACGCCCATATCCACGACCCGATGCCCTTCGGGCCTCCTCCCGGCGGAGATGACGATGAGGGCCCCGGCGGACCTCATCCCGGCGGTCCCGGCGGAGACGACGAGGACGACGGTCCCATGTTCGGACCCATGGACATGCCGGAGCCCACGCCGCTGGCCAACGGTCCCTTCTACGCCCTGCGGGTGAAGCTGTTCCATGAGAACGCCGTGGGCGGCATGGCGACGGACGGCCACGTCCGGGTGCTGAAGAACGGACAGCCCATTCCCGGCCTCTTTGCGGCGGGAGACAATATCCGGGGCATCATGCTCCCCGGCGCCATCGGCGTGCAGTACATCGAGAGCTTCCTGTCAGCCCTGACCTCCGCCTTCTGCGGCGGATATCTGGCGGGAGAAGAAGCGGTGAAATATCTCTCATAACCGGCAAGGGAGCCGCAGAGTTCTTGCTCTGCGGCTCCCTTTTTATGCGCCTTTGTATTTCCTGCGGGTTGCCATACCGCCCCGGATGTGGCGCTCTGCCCGGTTCTGATCCAGCAGCGAACGAACCTGCTGATAGAGGGATGCGCTGAGGTTCGGAAGACGTGTGGTAAGGTCCTTATGTACCGTTGTGAGGAATTGGACCGCTTCGCTCCGGGGCAGCTGTGCCAAAGCGCTTGAGACAGACGGAAACACGCCCCTCCGGGGATACGGTGATCCGTTCTATCACCTGCCGGAGCTGGGTGTTGGACAGGGCGCCGACGTCCAGATCGGTGTCCGGAAGGGGATTGCTTGATTCCGGAACCGCAGTACAGACAGATGACTCCGAATTGCGGGAGAGCGCCTGCAGTTCCTGTTCAATGGATTGGATCTCGGTCCCGGACCCGCCGATCAGAGTCTCCAGATCCCGCCTGGAAATGAGATCGTCCGCGTACAGATCCAAATACTTCTGCCGGGTCCGCCGAAGCTGCGCCAGCCGGTCGCTCAAATCCTTCCTGCGGGCCGGATCGCTCCCGCCGGATGCCTCCGTCCCGGAGAGAGCACGGGTAATGCGCTTTGCCAGCGTTTCTCTGTCACCCAGTAGTTCCGAGAAGTATTCGTTCAGGGCCTCGGTCAGGACGGCTTCATCCACCCGGACCGCGTTGCAGCAGGCGGCGGCGCCGCGCAGATTGCGTGCCGTGCAGGTCCATTGGACGCTGGGGCTGCCACCGTTCCTTACGATCCTTCGGAAGGAGGAGCCGCAGACGGAACATTTGATGAGGGTGGAGAACAGATGACGGCTGCTGTGGCGTTCACCTGCTGAGGAGCGGCGGGCGGAGCGCTCCTGCCGTAAGCGCCTGGCCTGATCGAACATTCCGGGATCGATGATCCGCAGATCGGGCCGGTCTGTGACGTACCATTGGGATGGTTCCCTTTGAATCCTGCGGCCGGTGAGGAAGTCTGCCACCTCCTCCTTGCCGTTTACGATTGTCCCGATGTATAGCTCATTGGACAGGATCCGGGCCACGGCCTCCTGGCTCCACGGGTATCCGCGCTTTGTGGTATATCCCTTCCGGTTCAGATCGCCGGCGATACGGCATGTCCCCAACCCGTCGCAGACGTACATCCGGTAGATCTCCCGGACGATCTCCGCTTCCCTCTGATTGATCCGCAGGTCAAAGTATTCGCCTTTGATCTTGTCGTATCCGAACACAAGATTTGGTACCCGTCCTTTCTCGGCATTGATCCGCTTGGTGAATTTGATCCGTTTGCTGGTGTTGGCGCTCTCCTCCTGGGCCAGCGCGGCAAAGATCGTGAGGATGAACTCGCTGTCGCCCATGTTTGTCATATTTGCGGTGATGAACTGCGTCTCGACGCCAAGGGATTTCAGATGCCGGATGCTTCGGAGAAAATCCACAGTATTGCGGGCAAACCGGGAGACGTCCTTGACGGCCAGCAGTTCAAACATGCCCGATTCCGCGTCCAGCAGCATCTGCCGGAACTGAGTCCGGGATTTGAGCCTTGTACCTGAGATCCCCTCGTCGGCATAGACGCAGACCAAAGTATGCCCACTGCGTTCCGCGTATTCCCGAAAAAAGGCCTTCTGGGTCTCCAGACTGTTGAGCTGATCTGCCTTGTCGGTGGAAACGCGGCAGTATGCGGCGATCTTCATTTCACACATCCCCTTCCTGAATTCCTTTCAGGAAATAGTATGCGTCGGATCCCCTTTGCATGTGCCCGGGCGCCGAAACCAAAAACACATCCGAACCGGGGAGGAACTCCAAACCGGTTCGGATGTGTTTCTTGGATTGTTCTGCATTGGGAATGCGGCAGGGAAAGTTCCCATCAGAACCCCAGACTGTCGTTGACCAGGATCACGTGGATCCGGCCGGGGTGCCAGGAAAACCGGGTGATGAGGAACTGGCAGCAGATGGTGTCCGGAGACTTGCAGTTCATGCAGGATCCGGTTTTGGCGCAGGGGGTGGAGAGGCCGAAGCGCTGGGCGTTGATCGGGGCGGCAACATTACGGGCCCGTTTCATCGCGCCGTCCACATCGCTGCAGACCTTGTTCATTCCGACAATCAGAATGACCTTCCGGGGACCCTGCGCAATGGCGGAGACCCGGTTGGCGTTGCCGTCGATGTTGACGATCACGCCGTCTTCGGTGATGGCGTTGGCGCTGGCCAGAAAAACATCGGCGTCGTAGGCCTTTAGCATGGCCGCCCGCTTGTCCTCGTATTCGTCCCGGTCGATGAAATCATAGGGGCCGAGCTTCAGCGCGTCCACCAGACCGATCTCGTGAATGCTCATCCCGCCGCCCATGGTGACGGCGCTGCCCTCCGGGATCAGGGACAGGGCAAGCTCCAGGGCCTCCGGCCGGGTCGCGGCATAGTGGCCCGTCATATTCCGGGATTGCAGTCCGCGGATGACTTTTTGCGCCAGAAGCGCATTGCGCTTTGTGATTCGTTCGTCCATGTTTGACCTCCTGTTGACGCGATTGCAGAATGATGGGCTACGATTCCATCATACCAGATAAACGGCGGAAGGGCAACCCGGCTTGCGGATCAGCGCTTCCTGCGCCACAGGACTGCGCCCGCGCCGGCAGCGGCGATGACGGCCGCTCCGCCTAGCACAGCGGCGGCGGTGGGGATCTTTCCGGATTTCTCAGAGCCGGTCGAAGGCTCCGGGGACAGGGACGGCGCAGGGGAAACGTCCGGGGAGGGGGAAGGCTGGGAAACCGGCTCCGCAGCGGAGGCTTCCGGGGCTGAGGATTCTGCTTCCTCCGGAACGAAGGACGGGTCCTCCATCAGGCGAATCTCGATTTCACCGGAATATGTGCCTGCCGCAATCTCGGTTTCCGTCCCGTCTACTGTCAGGACCGGCAGGAAGCCCGGCGGTGCTTTGACAGCGCTGGTATCGTCTAAGGTCAGTTCCATGAGGAAGCAGGACTCTGTGACGGTCCAGCGGGCGCCGTTTTGCAGGGTCACGTTCATTGCCGCAAAGGGATTGCGGGTCAGCGTAGTCTGCGTCACAACGCCCACATCCCGGATGTTGTCCATGGAGATGTTGCCGTCCTCAATGGCCAGAGTCAGCTCCGCAGAGGAGATCGCGCCCTCCAAATCGGCCCCGTCCAGGGTGACGTTCATGACAGATTCTGTTCTGGAGGAGCCGCCGGGACCGCCAGGACCGCCGGGGCCTCCGGGCCCCATGCCTTCCGGCGGGGGTTCCATGCCCTCCGGCGGCATGCCCATGTCATCCGGCGGGGGACCCATGTCCTCCATAGCCGGGACGCCATCCTCCGCGGGGGAATCGTAGGGCGCTCCCATGCCCTGAATGATGTCTCCAGTCAGACCGGTGTTCCGGATGGACACGTTCACAACCTCGGTTCCATCCATGGTGCCGGCACCGGTGTCGTCGTTGATCTGCGCCCGGACCAGAACACCGCTGTCTGCTGTGACTACGGCTCCGTCGCTGATCTCAATGTCCGCGCCCCGACCCTTGGCGATGATGCCGCCGAGTTTTGCATAAAGGGCCGTATCCGCACCGGTGACGGTGATTTTGGAGTTCTGACCGTTGAAGGACTGGTGGGTGACAAATCCGTAATAGTTTCTGGAGTCTGCCTGGGAACCGCCGGACAGCATCAGCTCTGAGCCGTCGCCCGCCGCGGCATACCCCACCACGCCGTATTCGATGTCAAAGGTGCAGTGATCGAACACATCCACACACTTTCCGATCGCATATGCCCCGTAGCCCTGCTCGGTGATCCGGATGGTGGATCCGGATACGGTGAGATGGCCGTCCGTCACGTCGTCCACGCCCAGCGCGCCCCAGTTCTGGGAGGTGATCTCGGAATCCCGGATGGTCACCGTGGCGCTGTCCACCAGGTTCATGGCGCGGCAGTTGCCCCAGATCCCCAGCCCGTTGGGCGGGGAGGCCATACCGGCGGTGGGAATGGAGACAGAGGACTGATATTCCCCCGGCTCGCAGTCGATTTCCACATCAGTCAGGTCCATGACGGCTTCATCTCCGGCGAAGATCGCGCTGCGCAGGATCCCCTCGGTGTAAATGCGGCTGCCTGTGACGGTCAGAGTGGCGGTGTCTGCAGCGCCGAGGGCGGAGCCGATGCCGGTAAAATCGTCGCCGCCGTCGCCGTACAGACGGATGTCGGCGTCCCGGACCGTGAGCGCGCCGGAACCGCCTGCCCGGATGGCAGCGGTGTTGTCGCTTTCAGAGCGGATGGAAAGACCGGTCAGCTCCGAAGCACCTGCCGGAACGGAATCACCCACGGCTGCAAGAGCCGAGCGCTCCGGGTCCACGCCGTTTTCGTCGGCATATACCAGGCATGTGATCCACCGGGGCGTCTGCTGCCCGTGGGATTCATAGACATCATAGATGCCCCGCACCAGCGCAGCGGTATAGGAGAGTTCCGGATTCAGAACGGTTCCGGCGGTCACAGGGTATTCGGTGATCCCGCCTTCTTCCTCCGCCAGCAGGACCAGCTTGTAGGCACAGCCGTCCTCGTCGTAGAGGTCCGGCGCAGAAAAGGCATATTGCTGCCCGGCTGGAATCGTGATTTCCGATTTGTGACCCAGCACGCTCACGTTCAAGACGGCATCTTGGGAGGAACTGTTCTCCAGCACGACGGAGGCCAGCTGTTCATCGCTGGAGACCAGCGTGCCGGGAGAACCATCCAGAATCTGCAGCGCGCCGGCGTCTGCGTCAATGGCGGCGGTGGGCAGTACCAGACCCGCCAAAAGCGACAGCAGGGCAGCTGCGGTTACGAATAATCGGTGGTTTTGTATCATTTTAATCCCTCTTTCCCATATTCCGAATTGACGGAAGTCGGATCATCCTGTCTGTTATATTTTAACAGGCTGCAGCGGGATTTCCTATGTTCGGATTTCAGCCTGTATCCCCCATTTGATCCCTCGCCGGAGAGGCCGGGATCTCAGTGCGTGGATGAAACCGAAGAATGGGGCATACAATGCAGCGGAGGTGAGGCTGA
This sequence comes from Oscillospiraceae bacterium, assembly GCA_017469795.1. Taxonomy (GTDB): domain Bacteria; phylum Bacillota; class Clostridia; order Oscillospirales; family Oscillospiraceae; genus HGM13006. Next base: position 1,788 of record JAFUFT010000045.1, on the reverse strand, counting down.
TGAACAGAAAGGAACTGACATTCTCATTCCGGGATCCGAATACAAAAGAGGAGACGCGGGAAATCCTGATCCGGCTTCTGATCGAGCAGAATCAAAACAGGGCGAAGCGGTCCAATCCGTCACAACGGTATGTACCGTAGACTTTGAGACACCGAATTGCCTGGCGGCAGCTCTGACGGTGGCCCGGTTCTCGATCATGTATACAGCCAGCTCACAGGCCCGCTGTTCCATGTCTCTATGCAAGAAGGCACCTCCCATGTTGTACTGTGGGAGTATATGCGCAGAAAGAGTCTGCTATGAGAACCCAGAATGTTGTTGACGAGGAAAAAAGGAACGATTATAATATTATATTATAAAAAGTACGTGACTGGACCGATGGGAGCGCCACGGACACCCATATCACGTATGCCGAAATCATCGGATGCTTCCGGCAGTCCCGGAATCTCCACCTGATCCGCAGGGCACTGCGGACCAGAACGCGGGCCTTGATGCGGAATGGGAGCAAGGAGGAAAGAAATGAACTGTCAAATTTGCGGAACGCCGCTGGCGGATGGTACAAAGTTCTGCCCGAAATGCGGCAGAGCGGTACAGGCTGCCCCTGCCGTACGGCCTCAGCCGAAGCAGGCACAGTCACAGCGCCCGGCACATCCGACCGGTCAGCCGGGAAACAATCAGAATCCCAAGGGTACGACGCCCCAAAAGAAGAAGATCGACGGGCGTCGGATTGCTGTGATCGTTTCGGGAATCGTGATTGTCTTTGTGATCGCTCTGGTGGTGCTGCTCTTCGCGTTCAGAAACATGAGAGAAAAGGACAATCAGCTGCTGGGACCTGATCAGCAGGAGAGCCGGGAGGAAGAGCCGGAGAACAGCCAGGAGCATCACGTGATCCTTTCTGAGGCGCCCAGTCCCTCCCAGAACCCTGCCGAGAGCCCGAAGCCCTCTGTAACCGGATCCCCCGCGCCGGTGGATCTGAAGGAAGAGGTCGTAGCGGATCTGGAGCGGGCCAGCCGGATCTATCAGCAGTGGATTCGCGGACGGACCGGCACAACCCGGACCAGTATCTCCGAGACAGATCCGGAGACCAATATTGAGCTGAAGGACGGCGCGTCTTTTTATAAGATGCTCTCCTCAGCGTTTTCCACCCGCTATGTCAATGACTGCATGAGCTACATGGGCGTCAAACGGACAGATTCCCTGCTGATGCTGCCGGACGCGCCGACTTCAAACAGCGGTTCTTTCCTGCCGGCAAATGCCTCCTTTGAAGTCACGAAGATCACCAGCGTCAACTGCAAGGTTAAGGTCTTCTGGACAGATGCGGAGAATAAAACCTGGGAATACTACCTTGACGCATCCAAGGGCGGGGATCATTGGGTATTCGACGATCTTCCCGCGGAAGTGGCGGTGGGACAGTGGGGATTCTTCGGTTCCTACCACAGCGCGCCTTCTACGCCTACCCCCACGGCGACGCCTTCCCGTAGACCCACTACAACACCGGTGATCACAACGCCGACGCCGATCCCCACACCTTCTGTGTCTCCGACGCCTACCCCCACGCCGAAACCGTCGGTTAAGCCGTCTCCGACTCCTACTCCCACGCCGAAACCGTCGGTTAAGCCGTCTCCGACTCCTACGCCCACACCTTCCGTGGCGCCGAGCCCGAGTCCTTCCATAGTTCCGAGCCCGTCTGTGGCGCCGAGCCCGAGTGCTTCCGTGGTTCCGAGCCCGTCTGTGGCGCCGAGCCCGAGTCCTTCAGTGGAACCCAGTGAAGAACCCAGCCCGTCTCCCTCT
>JAFUFT010000044.1 GCA_017469795.1 Oscillospiraceae bacterium | reverse complement strand
GTTCCAGGACTACCAGAATCAACTTGCGGTTTGGAACCGTAAGTATAATCAGTTTCCCATGCGTCCGCTTAATTGGCAATCTCCTAAACAGGTCTTATTTACTTTCCCTTATGTGTAACACATCATTGACAAACCTACACGTTGCCGGGAGTGGTTTCAGGAATGTTTCTGGACAGAAAACGCGTTCGCTTACCAGGTCTTGATGACCTTCCAAATGAGAAAGAAAAGGACATTTGAACTGTCCGAGCCTTTGCGCTTTTGACAGATAATAACCGCCGGAGCACAGCTCCGGCGGAATGAAATTATCTTGCGGCCCAGGCCAAAAGTCCGGGCGCGTCAGAATGGGCGGCACTGTACTGTGCGGCCCCGTAGAGCAGCTGCGCCGCGTCCCGGCGGCTCAGGGGTAGCGTTTGGGCGGATACGTGGTTGATCTCTCCCATGACCGGGGAGGTGTCGGGCGAAAGACCGAGCAGGCTGCCCAACATGGCGGCCGCCTGGGCCTGGGTCACGGGTTTTTCAGCTTCGAGAAGGAGACCGTCCTGGCCGGGTACGCCCTGCAGGAAACCGCACTGCAGAGCGGTGGAAACATAGGGGCGAAGCCAAGCCGGGATCTCGTCGGCAAAACCGCTCTCCAGCGGCTCCACCTCCGGGCCCTGTCCCAGCAGCTCAGCGCACATGGCAATGAACTCGCCCCGGGTGACGGTTTCCTCCGGACCGAAGAGCAGACTCTCCCCTACGGTGTGGCCAGAATAGATGCCGTTCTCCCGGAGCCATGTGGCGGCCAGAAGCGCCGGATCTCCGGGAAGATCACAGTAGACCTCCTTGTCGGAGGGTTTCAGGATCTCAATGCGGACCGTGGCCTCCTGGGACACATTTCCGGCCTCGTCCGTGACGGTGTAGACGAAGGAGTCCTTGCCCACCTTGTTTTCCCGGGGGGTGTAGACGACGGTGCCGTCTTCGGACAGAGCAACATCTCCGCGCCTGGGAGCCTTCACGATGGTGACCGTCAGGGCAGACCCTTCCGGGTCGGAGATGGTCAGCGGGACCTGACCGGGAATGTTCCGGTAGGTCTGAAACTGGGAATCCTCCGCAGTGGGCGGCTGGTTTTTCCGGATCTTCAGCGTCATCGCCGCGTCGGACGGGCCGTCCTCTGTCAGACGGACGCAGGCGATCACCGCGTCGCCGGAAACATCGCCGGCGGGCTCAAAGACCAGACCTGAGAGCTGTTCCGCGGTCAGCGCGTCACCGGCTTTTACGGTCCGCGTACCCAGACGCAGCACTCCCAGATCCGGCTCCGGCACTGCGGTCAGGAGTACGCCGTCCCGGGTCTCAAAATCCGTCTGAGAGAAGCAGTAGACCTGATCCCAGGGCAGGGCCGTTTCCGCGGCCAAGGCCGTTCCGGACAGCACGGAGCACAGCAGGAACACGGTTATAGCATGTCTGAATTTCATTTCACTACCTCCAAAATGTGATTCCGCAGGTAGTGTTTGCCTGAACGGAGAAAATATACAATTCAGGGAGAAAAAAGGAACCGCCGGAATGGCGGTTCCGCGGAGATTGGATTACAGCAGCATGATTCCGGCCTGCTCACAGGCCCGGCGGGTCTCCGGATCCCAGACCGAAGACTGGACCTCGCCGATATGGGCGCAGCCCATCATCAGCATACACAGCCGGCTCTGGCCGATGCCTCCGCCGATGGTCAGGGGGAGTTCGCCGGAGAGAAGGGCCTTGTGGAAGGGCAGACTGCGCCGGTCGTCGCATCCGGCCAGACGGAGCTGGCGATCCATGGACGCCTCGTCCACCCGGATACCCATGGAGGACACTTCGTAGCTCCGGCCCAGAACATCGTTCCAATACAGAATGTCGCCGTTGAGCGCCCAGTCATCATAGTCCGGCGCGCGGCCGTCGTGGGGCTTGCCGGAGCGGAGCGCTCCGCCGATCTGCATCAGGAAAACAGCGCTGTTCCGATGCTCCTGCAGGAACGCGGTCTCCCGTTGGGAGCCGCTGAGCTCCGGGTACCGGTCCTCCAGCTCCTGGGTCGTAACAAAGATCACTTCCCGGCTCAGATCGGTGTGCAGCTGGGGGAACTCGATCTTCAGGGTCTCATTGGTCACGTAGATGGCGTTGACAATGGCCTGAACGGTCTTTTTGAGATAGTCCTGGGTCCGTTCCTCCCGGGTGATGACCTTCTCCCAGTCCCACTGGTCCACATATACCGAGTGGATGTTGTCCAGCTCCTCGTCCCGGCGGATGGCGTTCATGTCGGTGACCAGTCCGTTGCCCGGAAAGAAATTGTACCGCTTGAGGGCGTAGCGCTTCCACTTGGCCAGAGAGTGGACCACCTGGCCCTCGCAGCCCACGTCGGGGACGTCGAAGGATACCGGCCGCTCATAGCCGTTGAGGTTGTCGTTCAAACCGGAAGACTCCTCCACAAACAGGGGTGCGGAGACTCGCTTGAGATTCAGCGCGTGGCAGAGATTGCTCTGAAAATTGCGCTTGATGAATTCGATGGCCCGCTGGGTGTCATAGACGGAGAGGGCGGGCGCATAGGCTTCCGGAATAAAACATTTGCTCATAAGGACACTCTTTTCTATAGGGGTGTGTCCTGCGGGATGCGCAGGATGATAGGTATACTATAATGGATTTTTCCCCGTTGTACAAGTATAAAATTGAATTTTTTAACGGGCGAACTTGCAAAAACCTGAGGCGGCGCTATTTCTTGCCGGTGATGGCGCCAATGGCTCCGCCCAGAATGCTCTCCACAAATACTTCCGCTTCTTCCCCCCGGAGGACCTTCATGGCTGCCTTCTTGGTCCCGGAGTCCGCCGCCCGGTACAGCTCCACCAGCCGGCGCTCCGTGGCGGTGACCTGCATGGAGGATTTTGACGCGCCGGAGGAGGACGTCTTTCTCCCCGACGAGGTCCCGCCTTTGGCGGCGGTGAGCAGGGAGGTCTGGGTGACGCCGGTGGCCTTTGCGATCTGCTTGAGCTGATCCTGGGTCAGGTCCTTCTCTCCGCGTTCGGCCTTGCTGATATCCGATGCGGAACAGTTCCGCACTTTCCGCGCCAGCTGTTCCTGGGTCATTCCGGCGTTGGTCCTTGCCTCTCTGATCAGAGTGCCTACTTTTTTGGACATAGAAATCCCTCCTTACGGGTTCTACCTTACCATACGGGAACAAAACTTGCAAGGGCGCTGTGGGGCAAAAAAACGGGACAGTCCTTTGTGGGACTGTCCCGCCAGAGCTTAGGGCATGGGGTTTTCGGCCATCTGGGCGGCCATTGCCTCGGCAAAGGCAATGGCGTCGGCGATGTCCTGCTCGTCGGTGTAGATGGTGTAGGTGGCGTCCATGAAGGTGACGGCCTCGGCGAAGGTGATCTCAAAGTCGCCGGTGAAGCCGGAGACGGTCACCAGTTCGCTGGTGGGGTAGGAGTAGGGGCCGCCGAGTCCCACGTTGGAGTAGGAGACGGTTCCATCGGAGACGGTGACGCCGGCGCCCTCTTCGCCTTCCAAGGGCTGGCCCATATCGCCGGGAGCGTCGCACTGGATGAAGAACACGAAGTCCTCACCCACGGTGGCCTCAAAGGTCTGGCCGTCGGGGAATGTTACGGTGCAGGGACCGCCGGCCGGTTCCGCAGGCTCTCCGGCTTCCGCAGCGGAAGCTTCAGGTTCCGCTGCAGAAGCGGGTGCCTCAGGCGCCGCTTCTGCGGTCGGAGCGGCAGGCGCTTCAGCCGGCGCTTCCACAGCAGAATCTGAGGCAGGGGCAGACGAAGACGCCGCCGGAGCGCTGCCGCAGGCGGCGAAAAGACCGGCGATGAGGCATACTGTCAGCATAAGCGCCAGAGTTCTCATTTTCATTTTCATTTCCTCCTCTTGCATTGGATTTTATGGCAGCTGGGACTGCCATAAAACAAATTATAAAATTTGCCCCAAAGCCTGTCAATCGTGCACAATAGCCAGAATCCAGGCGGGATTTTTGTGAAAAAAACGTGTGTATTTCAAGGAGAAACGGCGAAGAAAACCGGACCCTGCGGGGCCCGGTTCAGCGGCACTGTTTTTTCAGCAGTTTGTAAATCTGTTTCTGGACCGGGAGCCGTTCCCGGCGCGGGACCTCCTTGTCATACAGAGCAAGGAGCCGCCGGGCGTCCTCGTCTGAAAGGCAGGGGATCAGGGGTTCCACTGCGCCGTGCACAGCGGAGAGCATCCAGTAAATACTGAGGATTTGCCGGTATTCCGACTGGGCGCGGAACACATATTCCGAAATCTGCGTTGCTTGGAAGGAATCCGGCACCTCCGCCGCGAAGGTGCGGAGCAGGGCGGCAAGTTCCTCGGCAAACTGCATGTGGCAGGGATCGTCTGCCGGTTTCTTGCCAAAGCCGAGCAGACCCTCGCCGATTTTCCGGTTCTGTTCCAGTGCCGTGGCCTGTTCCGTATAGCGCTCATAGAGCGCCTTTACCTGGTCAAGCGTCTGTGTCATGCGTCGTTTCCTCCTGTTCCGGTTCGTCCGATCCTTCCGTGGACTCGGGGATCTCAGACGCTTCCGGGTCCTTGGGCGTCAACTTGGCGTCCGCCAGGTCGATCCGGTAACGCCGGTAGGTATACACGCCGAAGGCAATCCCTGCGGCCACAAATATGCCTGCGATCCCATATCCCACAGGCAGTGGAATGGGGGAATCCTTTCCCAGAGCCTTGACGATCAGATAGGCCATATAGATCAGGTACAGCGACACCACGGCCCGGAGCGTGGCCCGGGTGCCTGCTTTGGCGCGCTTTTGAATGTCGTATTCGAATTTGTTGTCCATTGGAGTTCCCGCCTTTAAAAGGACGGAGGCCAGTTGCCTGGCCTCCGTGTTGTTCTGGAAATCAGCCGGCCTTGCCGGTCTTGTGGTTGGAGACCACGTCAAAGATAACGGCCACCAGAAGGACCGCGCCCTTGACCACATACTGCCAGTTGTTGTCCAGGCCGATGATGCTCATGCCCTGGTTGATGACGCCCAGCAGAATGGCGCCGACCATGATGCCGCCCACCGTGCCGGAGCCGCCGTAGGCGGAAGCGCCGCCGATGAAGCAGGAGCCAATGGCGTCCATCTCAAAGGAGGTGCCGGTGTCGCCGTTGACAGAGCCGATCCGGGCGGCCATCAGCAGGCCGGACAGACCAGCCAGAATGGACATGGACAGATATGCCATGAAGTAGACCTTCTCGGTGTCGATGCCGGAGAGCTTGGTGGCCTTCTCGTTGCCGCCCACCGCATAGAAGTAGCGGCCGAAGGCGGTCTTGGAGGTGATGAAGGCATAGATGAACACCACTGCCAGCACCCACAGCGCCATGACGGGGATGCCTTTATAGTGGGCCAGCTTCCAGGTGTAGGCCAGCACCAGCGCATCGATGACAACGATCTTGGCGAACTCGGAGACAGCGGAGGCCTGCTTGTAGCCCTTCGCGGCCTTCTTGGCCCGATTCATGGCGGTAAAGACCAGCAGTCCCACAGCAACGATGACACCCACAGCAAAGGCGGACCACTTCACGTCACCGCTGTCCACACCGGGGATGTTGATGTAGGAGGCGAAGATGTTCAGGAAGGTCTGGTTGTTGATGGAGACCGTCTTGGAGCCCAGGATCGCACGGCCCAGGCCGCGGAACAGGAACATGCCGGACAGGGTGCAGATAAAGGGCGGGATATGGATGTTGCCGATCCAGAAGCCCTGCCAGACGCCGATGATGCAGGCGATGACCAGGCCGAGGAGAATCACGGGAATGGCGGGCAGCCCGGCAGCCAGAAGCTGCGCAGCCACGGCGCCCACCAGGCAGACGGTGGAACCGACGGACAGGTCGATGTTACCGCCGGTCAGGATGCAAAGCAGCATGCCGCAGGCCATGACCAGCACGTAAGCGTTCTGCAGCAGCAGGTTGGACATGTTCTGGGGATAGAGCAGCCGGCCACCGGTCAGGATCGCAAAGAGAATAAAGACGACCACCAGCGCGATGACCATGGTATATTTTTTGAGTAGGGTCTTTGCGTTCATTACTAGTTACACTCCCTCACAGATTATTTCTTGTCGGATTTCAGGATCGCCGCCATGATCTTTTCCTGGGTGGCTTCGGAGGCGGGCATTTCCGCCACCATGTCGCCCTCGTTCATCACGTAGATCCGGTCGCACATGCCCAGCAGTTCCGGCATCTCCGAAGAGATCATGACCACGGATTTGCCCTGGGCAACCAGATCGTTCATGATGCAGTAGATCTCATACTTGGCACCCACGTCGATGCCGCGGGTGGGTTCGTCCAGAATCAGAACCTCAGGGTCCGCGAACATCCATTTGGACAAAAGCACCTTCTGCTGGTTTCCGCCGGAGAGATTGCCCACAGACTGCTGGACCGTAGGCGTCTTGGTGCGGAGCTTTTCTTTATAGTCCTCCGCGACGGCGTTTTCCTGGTCCACGTCAATGACGCCGCGGTTGCATACCTTTTCCAGCCGGGCCATGGTGTTGTTGATGGCGATGGTGTCCGCCAGCACCAGCCCGTTGCCCTTCCGGTCCTCGGTCACATAGGCCAGGCCAGCCTCAATGGCGCCGCGGGCGTTCTTCAGGTCGTATTCCTTGCCGCCGATGATCAATGTACCGGAGATGTTGGTCCCGTAGGACTTGCCGAAGATGGACATGGCCAGCTCCGTGCGTCCGGCGCCCTGCAGTCCGGAGAATCCGACGATCTCGCCCTTGTGGACGTTGAAGGAGACGTCGTTGACCACCTTTTTCTCCGTGTAGATAGGATGGTAGACGTTCCAGTTCCGGACTTCCATACCGATCTCATCGGATATGTGGTGCTCCCGGGCGGGATACCGGTCAGAAAGCTCCCGGCCTACCATGCCCTGAATGATACGGTCCTCGTCGATGTCCCGATTGGCGTTGTCGATGGTTTCAATGGTGGCGCCGTCCCGGAGGACGGTGATCTTGTCCGCCACATAGGCGATCTCATTGAGCTTGTGAGAGATGATGATGGATGTCATGCCCTGCTTCTTGAAGTCCAGCAGCAGATTCAGCAGCATCCGGGAGTCCTCCTCGTTCAGGGAGGAGGTGGGTTCGTCCAGGATCAGCAGCTTCACGTTCTTGGAGAGAGCCTTCGCGATCTCCACCAGCTGCTGTTTGCCGGTGCCGATATCCTTGATCAGCGTGGTGGCCTCGTCCTTCAGGCCCACCTGTTTCATATGCTCTTCCGCCTCATGGTAGGTGCGGTCCCAGTCGATGCCGAAGCGGCCTTTCCGCTCGTTGCCCAGGAACATATTCTCGCCAATGGAGAGCTCCGGAATCAGGGCCAGCTCCTGATGAATAATGACGATTCCTTTTTCCTCGCTGTCCCGGAGAGTTTTGAACTGGCACTCCTCACCGTTGTAGATGATATCGCCGGTGTAGGTGCCGTAGGGATAAGTTCCGCTCAGAACGTTCATCAGCGTGGATTTACCGGCGCCGTTCTCGCCGACCAGCGCGTGAATCTCTCCCCGTTCCACCTCCAGATTGACGTTATCCAGGGCTTTGACGCCCGGGAATTCTTTGGTGATGTTCTTCATCACCAGGATATGATCCGCCAAAATATGTTACCTCCTTACCGATCCTGCGCCTGTAGAATCCGCCAAGACAGAAAAATGCAGCGGCACAGTCGCTGGATAAAATGAGGAGGAGCGGGGCCGAAACCCCGCCCCTCCTTGCGGTTTGAAATTATGGGAGATTAGCCGACAGACTCGAGATACTTGTTCTCGGAATCCCACTGATACAGGCCGGTGTCCACCAGCTTCTGCAGGTCGTCCTTGGTCACAGTCCAGGGAACCAGCAGGAAGGAGGGGATGATGCCAGTGCCGTTGTCGTAGGAAGAGGTGTCGTAAGCGGCCTCAGCAGACAGCTGCAGGGTGCCGTCGGGGGTCTTGCCCTCCAGGATGGCCTTGGCCACATCCAGGGTGACGCCCGCCTCGTCAGAGACATTCTTGTAAACGGTCATGGTCTGGATGCCGTCCACGATGTTCCGCAGGTTGGCAATGTCGCCGTCCTGACCGGTGACGATGGGGGCATTGCCGCCGGCATAGTCAGAGGTGATGGCCTGAGCAACGCCCAGAGCGGTGGAGTCGTTGGAGCACAGAGCCACGTCCAGGACAGTGCCGTCGGAGTAGTAGGAAGCCAGGGTATTCTGCATGTTCTCCAGAGCGGTGTCGGTGGACCAGCTGGGAGTAGCGACCTGCTCGAAGGTGGTCTTGCCGGACGGAATGACCAGCTTGCCTTCGTCGATGTAGGGCTTCAGAGTGTCATACGCGCCGTTGAAGAAGTAGCCGGCGTTGTTGTCGGCGGGATCACCGGCGGTGAACTCAATGTTGAAGGGGCCGGCGGCGTTGTCCAGATCCAGAGCGTTCTTGACAAACTCGCCCTGCAGGACGCCGACGGTGTAGTTGTCGAAGGAGACGTAGTAGCTCACGGCGTCAGTGTTCATGATCAGACGGTCATAAGCGATGACGGGGATACCGGCGCTCTTGGCGTCAGCCAGAGTCTGGGACAGGGAGTCGCCGTCGATGGCGGCGATGATCAGCACGTCAACCTTGTCGGCGATCATAGCCTGGATGTCGTTGTTCTGCTGGTCGGTGTCGTTGTCGGAATACTTCAGCTCAACAGCGTAGCCAGCGGCCTCGAACTGAGCCTTCAGGTAGTCGCCGTCGCGGTTCCACCGCTCCAGGGACTTGGTGGGCATCGCGATGCCGACGGTCTTGGCGCCGTCCGCAGCGGGAGCGGCAGCTTCTTCAGCAGCGGAAGCGGCGGCGGAGCCGGCGGCCTCTGCTGCGCTCTCAGCGGGGGCGGCACCTGCGCCGCAGGCGGCCAGGGAAAGCACCATCGCGAGAGTCAAAACAAGCGCGAGAATCTTTTTCATTGCATGTTTCCTCCTTGATGAAACAATATTGGAAGTCTTCAAAGCTTCACTAAGCTGATTTTACGAATCTCCCGCTGTTTTGTCAATAGTTTTTATGGAATAATCACAAGAATTGTTGAGATTTACTCAATTTATCGCACGAATCTGTTCAAAATGGCGAAAACAGGAAAAAAGTTTTGTAAAATATTTTTGCCAAAGTTGCCTAAAAACTGGGGAAATCGGGTTGACGGCGGGAAAAACAGTGATACAATGGAATCCGAGAGGAGGGGTCCACATGCTTCACATTCCAACCCGGCAGCAAAACGGATCCGTCCGCAACCGGATCTACCGCAGCCTGTACGAATCCGAACGGCCCTGCACCCGGCAGGCGTTGGCCCGCAAATGCCAGATCAGCATGCCGACGCTGTATCAGAACCTGTCGGAGCTGATGGAGGAGGGCCTGGTCTGCGATTCCGGAGCTGCCCGGTCCACGGGAGGCAGAAAGGCCATGCGGCTGGACATTGCCGCGGAGGCCCGCTTTGCCGTGGGGATCTCCATTACGGCGGAACTGATCCGGCTTGCGGCGGTGGATCTGCGGCTCCGGGAGCTGGCATATCGGGAGATTCCCTGCGAAGGACAGGCGGCGCAGGCGCTGACGAAACCCGGGATGCTTGCCGCGGCGCTGGAGCAGTTTCTGGACGAGAACGGACTGCTCCGGGAAAAGCTCCTCGGCGTGGGAATCACGGTGCCTGCCATTGTGGCGCCCACCTGCGACCGGGTGATGTTTGCGCCGACACTGCACATTAAAAATGTATCTCTCACGGAACGGATGCAGGAGTTCCCGTACCCGGCCTATGTGGATAACGACGCCTGCTGCAGCGGGTTTGCCGAATGGTACATCCGCCATGACCTGAAGGATATGGCCTATCTGTCTCTGGAGAGCGGTGTGGGCGGCGTGCTGATCCTCGGCGGGGTGTCCTTTGACGGGGATCATCGACGCAGCGGGGAGTTCGGCCATATCTGCATCGAACCCGGCGGGCTTCGGTGCAACTGCGGGCAGAGAGGCTGCCTGGAGGCCTATTGCTCGGCCCGGCGGGTCACGGATGAGCTGGGCCTGACGCTGGAGGAGTTCTTCGGGCGGGTGGAGGCCCACGACCCGGCCTGCGAGACCCTGTGGTATGACATGCTGCGCCACCTTGCCATCGGCATCAGCAATATTCACACCGCCATTGACTGTGACGTGGTGCTGGGCGGATGGGTCAGCGAGTATCTGCCGCCCTACCTGCAGGCGCTCAAGCGGTATGTGATGGATTCCAACCCCTTTGCAGAGGACGCAGAGTTTGTCCATCTGAGTACGGTGCGCCGGCATATTGCCCCCATGGGCGCTGCACTGAATTTTGTGCTGGAGTTTGTGGATCAGGTGTGATCATGTTTCTTTCAACGCCCGGACGCAGGTCCGGGCGTTTTCCGCCGCGGGAACGGACAGGATGAAAAAAGGCTTGCGTTATCACGGCTTTTTGGGTATTATAAAAGATACTGATTTCGGAACAAAAAAGGGAGGAGAAACCTATGGAAAAGAGACCCTATTATATAACCACGCCGATTTATTATCCCTCGGACAATCTGCATATCGGACACAGCTACTGCACGGTGGCCACCGACGCCATGGCCCGGTACAAGCGGCTCCGGGGCTATGACGTGATGTTCCTGACCGGCACGGACGAGCACGGCCAGAAGATCGAGGACAAGGCGAAGGAAGCCGGATGCACCCCCAAGGAGTTCGTGGACAAGATCGTGGAGGGCCCCCGGGGCGTCAAGGCCCTGTGGAAGCTCATGAACATCTCCAACGACCGCTTCATCCGCACCACGGACGATTATCATGTGGCCTCCATTCAGAAGATCTTCAAAAAGATGTACGACAACGGGGACATTTATAAATCTGTCTACAAGGGAAAGTACTGCAAGCCCTGCGAATCCTTCTGGACCGAGAGCCAGCTGGTGGACGGAAAGTGCCCCGACTGCGGCCGGGAGGTCACGGACGCGGAGGAGGAGGCCTACTTCTTCCGGGCAAGCAAGTACGCCGACCGGATCCGGGATCTGCTGCTCAACACCGACTTCCTGGAGCCCAGAAGCCGGGTCAACGAGATGATCAACAACTTCATCGACTGCGAGGGCGGCCTTCAGGATCTTTGCGTCTCCCGGACCAGCTTCACCTGGGGCGTGCCGGTGGATTTCGATCCGAAGCATGTGGTCTATGTGTGGCTGGACGCTCTGTTCAACTACGTTACCGCCCTGGGCTACTGCAACGACAAATACGATGATCTGGAGAAGTTCTGGCCCGGTGTGAACATCGTGGGCAAGGAGATCGTCCGGTTCCACTCCATCTACTGGCCCGCCTTCCTGATGAGCGTGGGCCTGCCCCTGCCCCAGAAGGTCTACGGCCACGGCTGGCTGCTGCTGGACGGCGGCAAGATCTCCAAGTCCAAGCTGGCGGAGAACAAGGTGGTCAACGTGGTGGATCCCTATCTGCTCTCGGAGCGCTACGGCGTGGACGCCCTGCGGTTCTTCCTGCTCAGGACCTTCCCCTTCGGCTCCGACGGCAACTTCTCCAACGAGCTGCTGCTGCAGACCATCAACACGGATCTGGCCAATGATCTGGGCAACCTGGTGTCCCGGACGGTGGCCATGGTGCAGAAGTACTTCGGCGGCATGCTGCCGGAGGCGCAGGAGGCCGACGAGGCCCAGGATGCGGAGCTCATCGAGCTGGCTTCCGGTCTCAGGGACCGGTATGAGACTGAAGTGGAGAAGTTCCAGTTCCAGAATGGCATTGCGGAGGTGTTCAGGGTCATCTCCCGGGCCAACAAATATATCGACGAGACAGCGCCCTGGATCCTGGCCAAGGACGAGGCGAAGAAGCCACGGCTGGCCCGGGTGATGTACAACCTGCTGGAGACCATCCGCATCTGCGGCGCGCTGCTGCGGCCGGTGATGCCCGACACGGCGGACCGGATCATGGAGCGGCTGGGCGGCGCTCCCTCCGAATGGGAGAGCCTGGGCAGCTTCGGCGTCCTGTCCCAGACCGTGACGGTCACCGCCGGGGAGGCCCTGTTCCCCCGGATCGACATCCAGAAGGAACTGGCAGCCCTTGCGGAGATCACCAGTGCCCCCGAAGAGGCGCCGGAGCCGGAGGAAGCGACTGTCACCTTCAAACCGGAGATCGCTTTTGACGACTTTGAGAAGGTGGATATGACCGTGGTGAAGGTGCTGGAGTGCGAGAATGTGAAGAAGTCCAAGAAGCTGCTTCGCTTCACGCTGGACGACGGCAGCGGAACGCCTCGGCAGATCCTCTCCGGTATCGCCCAGTACTACAAGCCGGAGGACCTCCTGGGCAAGACGCTGGTGGCCTGCACGAACCTGGCGCCCCGGAAGATGATGGGGTTGGATTCCTGCGGCATGCTGCTCTCTGCGGAAAAGGGCGAAAGCCTGACGCTTCTGATCCTGGACGACGCCATCCCCGCCGGCGCGAAGCTCTGCTGAGGAACAGCCATGCGACTGGATAAATATCTGAAGGTCTCCCGGCTGATCAAGCGCCGGACCGTGGCCAACGAGGCCTGCGACGCGGAGCGCGTCTCCGCCAACGGCCGGGTGGTCAAGGCCAGCTATGACGTTAAGGTCGGCGACGTGCTGGAGATCCGTTTCGGACAGAAGACGGTGATGGTCGAAGTCCTGAGCCTCAACGAATCCACCAAGAAGGCGGACGCTGTGGCCATGTATCGGGAATTACCGTAAATATGCAAAGCCCCGCCGCATCCGCGGGGGGGCTTTTGCGTCGGAATGACTAAAAAAGCGGAAATCGGAAAATACCGGTTGCTTTTCCAATGTAATGTGTTATAATGTAAGCATAACAAGCTGTGAGGTGTGCTGATGAACACGCATTCCAATCGATTTTACGGCTATTTTACCTGCGCCTTTTGGGGCGCGGGCAATTGTCATAAATCGGTGGAATCATAACCTTCAATAGAAGCATACTTTCTGACGCTCCTGCTGAATGTTTGATTCAGGCAGGGGCTTTTTTCATGCAAAGAAAGGGGTAATTCACAATGGTCATAATCATGAAACCCGGTACCAGCCGGGAACGTATCGAGGCGCTTGCCCACGAGTTGGAGGTCCAGGGCCTGAAGGTCGGCATCACCAACGGCGTCGGCTGCTCGATTCTGGGTCTGGTGGGCGATACCAGCCATCTGGACGCGGATGATCTGATCCTCCACGAGGGTGTGGAGCGGGTCATGCGGGTCCAGGAGCCCTATAAAAAGGCGAACCGGAAGTTCCATCCGGACGACACCGTGGTGGATGTGGCGGGCGTTCCGGTGGGCGGGGAACACTTCACGGTCATTGCCGGTCCCTGCTCAGTGGAAAACGAGGCGCAGATCACAGAGGTGGCCCGGGACGTGCAGGGAAGCGGAGCGCAGCTTCTGCGGGGCGGCGCCTTCAAACCAAGAACCTCCCCCTATTCCTTCCAGGGCATGGGCGTTCAGGGACTGGAACTGCTGCTGAAGGCGAAAAAGGCCACGGGCCTGCCCATCGTGACCGAGATCATGAGTCCCCGGTACTGCGAGATCTTTGAAAACTGCGTGGATCTGGTGCAGATCGGCGCAAGAAATATGCAGAACTTCGATCTGCTCAAAGAGGTGGGCAAGATGTCAAAGCCCGTTCTGCTCAAGAGGGGTCTCTCCAACACCTACGAGGAGTGGATCATGTCCGCGGAGTATATCATGAGCGAGGGCAACGAGAACGTGATCCTCTGTGAGCGAGGGATCCGCACCTTTGAAACCTACACGAGAAATACGCTGGACGTGGCGGCGATCCCGAGCCTCCGGCGCATGACCCATCTGCCGATCATCGTGGACCCCAGTCATTCCGGCGGCGCGGCCTGGCTGGTGGAACCGCTGACGCTGGCGGCTATCGCGGCCGGCGCGGACGGCATCATCGTGGAGGTTCACAACGATCCGCCCCATGCCCTCTGCGACGGCAAGCAGAGCCTAACGCCGGAGCAGTTTGACGCCTTGATGGTCAAGTCCCAGGGCCTGGCGCAGTTCATGGGGAAACAGATATGAAGACGCTGACGGTGAATCTGCCCGGCCGGACATACGATATTGTTTGCGGCAGGGGACTGCTGGACCGGGCGGGGGAGATGCTGCGTCCGGTGCTGCGAGGCAATCTGGCGGTGATCGTCACTGACTCCAACGTGGAGCCCCTCTGCGCCGGCCGGCTGGCCCGGAGCCTCCATGGAGCTGGGTTCCGGGCCGCGATTCTGGAGATCCCACCGGGGGAGCAGAGCAAGACCCCGGAGGTCCTGGCGGAGCTTTGGGAGCAGATGGCGGATCTGGGGATCACCCGGTCGGACAGCGTGATCGCCCTGGGAGGCGGCGTGGTGGGGGATCTCAGCGGATTTGCCGCCGCGACGATCCTGCGGGGCGTCAGCTTCGTGCAGATTCCCACGACCCTGCTGGCCCAGGTGGACTCCTCCGTGGGCGGCAAGGTGGCGGTGGATCTGGAGGCAGGCAAGAATCTGGCCGGCGCTTTCTATCAGCCCAAGATGGTGCTGATGGATCCGGACACGCTGAAGACGCTCCCGGACCGGGAGTTCCGCTGCGGCATGGCGGAGGTCATCAAGTACGGCTGCATCTGGGACCGGGCGCTTTTTGACCGGCTCGCGGAGGACGGCGGCCGGGAGAAAGTCATGGACCATGTGGAGGAGATCCTGCTGCGCTGCTGCGATATCAAGCGGCAGGTGGTGGAGCAGGACGAGATGGACACGGGACTGCGGATGCTGCTGAACTTCGGGCACACGCTGGGCCATGTCTTCGAAAAAGCCTATGGCTATGAGCGGTACAACCACGGGGAAGCCGTTGCGGCGGGCATGACCGCCGCCGCCAGACTGGGGACGCTGCTGGGCATCACGCCGGAGGGAACCGAGGGCGAGGTGGAAGCGATCCTGCGGCAGTACGGCCTGCCCACGTCCATCGCAGCCGGGCAAAAGGACTATGCTGCGGCCCTGACCAAAGACAAAAAGAGCGACGGCGGACAGATTTCCTTCGTGGTCCTGCGGGAGATCGGCCGTGCCGAGACCGTAAAGCTGGAGAAGGCAAAGTTGCTGGATCTGATTCGGGAGGCGGGACTTTGAACGTGACAATCTGGCCGGGAAAGCTGGCGGGGACGATCGTGCCGCCCTCCTCCAAATCCCAGGGACACCGGTATGTGATCGCGGCGGCCCTGGCGGCGGGGGAGAGCGTGATCGGCAATCTCAGCTTTTCCGAGGATATCGAGGCCACGCTCCGGTGCATGGCGGCGCTGGGCGCAATCGTGGAGCGGCAGACAGACGGGGTGATCCTCCGGGGCGGTCCGTGTCCGGGGGAGATCCCGGTCCTGGACTGCGGAGAATCCGGCTCCACCCTGCGGTTTCTGATCCCAGTGGCCCTGGCGCTGGCGGGCGGCGGGATATTCCGCGGTCGGGGCAGGCTGATGCAGCGGCCCCAAGAGCCCTATTTCGCCATATTTCGTGAAAAGGGAATTGCCTTTTCCGCAGAAGGTGATACACTTACAATCAAAGGAAGGCTGACGCCCGATGTGTATGAGCTGCCGGGAAATGTGTCCAGTCAGTTCATCACGGGACTGATGTATGCCCTGCCCCTTCTGGATGGAGACAGTGAGATCCGGCTGACCTCTCCGCTGGAGTCCGCCGGATACATTGAAATGACGCGGGAGGCGCTCCGCCGGTTCGGCGTCCGGACAGAGGAGAGGAAGACAGGCTGGTTTGTTCCCGGGAACCAGACATACCGGCCGGAGAACGTTCAGGTGGAGGCGGATTACAGCCAGGCGGCGTTTTTCGCGGCGGCCCGGGGCATGGGCCACAATCTTCAAATCATGGGGCTGGATGCATCCTCCTGTCAGGGGGACCGGATCATCCTGGACTACGAAAAAGAGCTGGACGGGACCGGAACGGTGGAGCTCGACGTCCGAAACTGCCCGGATCTGGTTCCGGCCCTGGCGGCCCGGGCGGCGGTGCGCGCCGGAGAGATCACCCGAATCGGGGGAGCCGGCCGTCTGCGGATCAAGGAGAGCGACCGGCTTGCCGCGGTCACAGATGTGCTGCGGGCCATGGGCGCCGAGGTGACTGAGGAACCGGAGGGACTGACCATCCGGGGCAGAGCGGAACTGGTCGGCGGCGTGGCGGTGGACAGCTGGAACGACCACCGGATCGCCATGATGGCGGCGGTGGCGGCCATGAGCTGCAAGGCGCCAGTGACGGTCACCGGCGCGCAGTGCGTCAGAAAATCCTATCCCGGTTTTTGGGACGATTTGAAAAGGCTTGGCGCGGTACTGGAGGTATCGGAATGAAGTATACGGTGTTTGGGGAATCCCACGGACCGGCCATCGGCGCGGTGCTGACGGAGGTGCCTTCCGGGATCCCGGTGGATATGGCGATGATCGAAAAGGAGCTTTCCCGCCGGGCGACCGGAAAGAATGCCATTTCCACTGCCCGGAAGGAGGCGGATCAGGTGGAGATCCTCTCCGGAGTCTTTGAAGGCCGCACCACGGGAACGCCCCTGTGTATGGTGATCCGCAACGCCGATCAGCATTCCGGGGACTATGAGGCCATCCGGGATCTGGCCCGGCCGGGTCATGCAGATCTGCCGGGATTCGTGCGGTATGACGGATATAACGACTACCGGGGCGGCGGCCACTTCTCCGGCCGGCTCACCGCGCCTTTGACGGCGGCGGGCGCCCTGGCCAAGATGATCCTGCGGGAGAAAGGAATCCTGACGGCGGCGCACATTGCCTCCGTGGGCGGAATCCGGGACGAAGGGATAGACATGGCGCGGCCGGATATGGAGGCCCTGCTGTCCTGCGGAGAAAAGGACTTTCCTGTGCTCTCCGATCCGGCCGGCGCAGAGATGCAGCGGCTGATCCTCCGGTGCCGGGAGGAGGGCGACAGCGTGGGGGGCGCCATCGAGTGCGTGGTTACGGGGTTGCCGGCGGGCCTTGGGGCGCCGGACTTCGACCGGAATGCGGAGACCGGTTTTGCCCGGCAGTTGTTCGCGATCCCCGCCATAAAGGGGTTGGAGTTCGGAAGCGGGTTCGGTCTCTCCGAAATGCGCGGCAGCGAGGCCAATGATCCCTGGCGGCGCGGCATGGACGGGCCGGAGACGGAAAGCAATCACAATGGCGGCATCCTGGGCGGCATTACGACGGGAATGCCGGTGGTGTTCCGGGTGGCGGTCAAGCCCACGCCCTCCATCGGAAAACCCCAGAAAACCATCAATATGCGGACCGGGGAGGAGACGGAAATCACCGTCACCGGGCGGCATGACCCCTGCATTGTGCACCGGGCGGTGCCGGTGGTGGAGGCGGCGGCTGCCCTGGCGGCGCTGGAGCTTTTGGAGGGAGGAAGCGGAATTGGATGACCTGAACCGGCTTCGCGGTGACATCGACGAGATCGACCGCCGGATCGTAGAGCTGTTTGAGCGGCGCATGGCCGTGACGGAGCAGGTGGGCCGGTACAAGCAGACCCATCATATTCCGGTGCTGGACAACCGGCGGCAAAAGCAGGTGCTGGAGAGCAAGGCTGCCCTGCTGGACGATCCGTCCCTCCGGGCGGACGTGACCATGCTCTATGAGACCATCATGGGCCTGTCCCGGCGGCAGCAGCGCGGGATCGTCCGGGAGGGAATGGAGGAACCCAATTACGCCCGGATCCGGGCCTCCATGGATGTCCTCCGACAGCCAGTGGAGCACCCGGTGGTCACCTATCAGGGAGAGCCGGGGGCCTATAGCGAACAGGCTGCGGCGGATTTCTTCGGAAGCGCCGCGGAAATCCGGGGCCTTCCCCGGTTCGAGGATGTGTTTCTATCCATCCAGGAGGGGCGGGCGGACTACGGTGTGGTGCCCATTGAGAACAATTCCACCGGCGCCATCCGGCAGATCTACGACCTTTTGGCTCAGTATGAGTTCCATCTGGTGGGGGAGACCACGGTGCGGGTGGAGCATTGCCTCTGCGCGCCCCAGGGCGCAGACCTTGATACCATCACCCACGTCTACTCCCATGAGCAGGGACTGTTCCAGTCGGAGCGGTTTTTGGGCGAGCATCCGGACTGGTTCAAGGTTCCCCATCTGGATACCGCGGGCAGCGCGAAGTTTGTGGCGGAGAGCGGCGATATCACCAAAGCCGCCATCTGCTCGGAACGCGCGGCAAAGCTGTACGGGCTTCAGATCCTGGCCCGGAAGGTGAATTACAGCGCTGTCAATACCACCCGGTTCGTGGTGGTGTCCCCCCGCGTGGAACTGCGGGAGGGGGCCGATAAGATCAGCGCCGTGCTGACCACGCCCCATGAATCCGGCTGTCTCCATGAGATCCTCGGTATTTTTGCGGTCAACGGCCTGAATATGGTCAAGTTGGAGTCCCGCCCGATCCCTGGGAAGAGCTGGGAGTACATGTTCTTTATCGAATTCACCGGAAGCCTCGCCGATCCCGGCATGGACGGCGTACTCCGGGAGATCGGACAGACCGCCGCGGAATTCCGTGTGCTGGGCAATTTCCGGTCCAATCTGGAGGGAAACACATGAAGAACCTCTATCTGGTCGGCATGATGGGCTGCGGGAAAAGCACTTGCGCCCGGCTCCTGGGGGAGCGGCTGGGGATGACTGTGCTGGATACGGACGAGGAGATCCAGCGCTGCGCCGGCCTGACCGTCAGCGAGATCTTCACCCGGCATGGGGAACCGTATTTCCGACAGCTGGAAACAGAGACTCTGCGTACGATCTCAGGGCGGGAAGATCAGATCGTGGCCTGCGGCGGGGGACTGCCCCTGCGGGAGGAGAATCGGAGACTTCTGCGAGAGAGCGGCACGGTGATCTTTCTGGACCGGGATCCGGGAACAATCTACGACACGGCGGATATGTCTGGCCGGCCTCTGGGGCAGGAAGGGAAGGCGGCGTTTCTGGAACGGTTTCGGAATCGGGAACCCCTTTACCGGGCTGCGGCCCATCTCGTGATCGGGAATTTCGAAACACCGGAGGAGACGGTGGAGGAGATATTAAAGCGAATTTGAGTTTGTAAACCTTGTTTTCCAGAAAGAACTCGACAAACTCCAATTTACATCATTTAAGGGAGGTCATACCTATGAAATTCTTAGTCATCAACGGCCCAAATCTGAACCTGCTGGGCCAGCGGGAGCCCGGCGTCTACGGCCGGGACACCTATGATGCCCTGATCCAGCGGATCAACGCATCCGCAGCCAGTATGAACGTGGATGTGGAGACCTTCCAGTCCAACCACGAGGGCGAGATCATCGACAAGATCCAGGCCGCTCGAGGGAGCTTTGACGGCATCATCATCAATCCCGGCGCCTATACCCACTACAGCTACGCCGTTCTCGACGCGCTTAAGGCAGTGGACCTTCCGGCGGTGGAGGTGCATATCTCCAATATCCACCAGCGGGAGGAGTTCCGCCATCACTCGGTCACAGCAGCAGGCTGCGACGGGCAGATCTGCGGGCTGGGACATTTCGGCTATGTGGCTGCCATGGGATACCTGATCGAGAAGCTTTCAAGCCATGAAGGTTGAGTATCGGAACAGCACGGGGCTGTTGGCTGTGATCGGGGATCCCATTTCCCACAGCCTTTCGCCGCTGCTGCAGAACACCATGATCCGGGAACTGGGCCGGGACGATCTGTATCTGGCCATTCCGGTGAAGCGGGGCGGACTTCCGGAGTTCCTTCAGGCGGCCCGGACTATCGGCATCTCAGGGTTCAATCTGACTATGCCCCACAAGCAGGACGTGATCCCCTATCTGACGGAGCTGTCCCCGGAGGCAAGACGGGCAGGCAGCGTCAACTCCGTCCGTATCCGCGACGGACGGATGGAGGGCCATTCTACGGATGGGATCGGGTTCCGGCGGGCGCTGCAGGATCTTGGGTACGACTTCCCGGATCGGATCGTGACGATCCTGGGGGCGGGCGGCGCGGCGAGATCCATCGCCATGACCGCGGTGGACAGCGGCGCCCGGCAGGTGCGGATCGTGAACCGGACGCCGGAAAAAGCGGAGGCGCTGTGCGCGGGAGAACCGGCCATGTCCGCCTGGCCGCTGACCGGGGCGGAGGAGGTCCTGGGCGATACGGATATCCTGATCAACACCACGCCCGTGGGCATGGAAGGAGCAGGCCAGACCGGCGGATTTCCGTTCCTGCGGGCGCTGAAACCCGGCGCGCCTGCGGTGGACTGCATCTATGCTCCGGCCATGACGCTGTTTATGGCGGCGGCGCGGGAGCTGGGTCACCCGGTGGCCAACGGCATCGGCATGCTGGTGTATCAGGCAATCTATGCCTACGGGTTTTTCCGGGAACTGGAATTTGATAGTGAAACCGTAGCACGGCTGGGGAAACTGCTGCTGGAGGCCTCCGGGGTGGAACATTCCGGAGATCAATAGTATTGAGCCTTGCTTTTTCACCGATGGCAGCGCATAATAAGAGTGTGTGAAAAAGAAACAGCAGGAGAAGGGATTATGATGCGTAAACTGTGGAAATTGTTCTTTGGATTCGCAGTATGTGTAGTGTTGACGACGTTTTTGACTTGTTCTGCATTTGCACTGGGAGTCTCGGATATTACCATACCGCAGGGGTGCGAGGAAATCATCTACGGTGTATCCGGAGAAGGCAGGAATCTGGTTGCGTATAAATTTGGCGATGGGTCAAATGTTATGGTGCTGGGATATGCAATCCACGGTTATGAGGACAACTGGCCCAAAGACGGGCAGGCTCTGGTCTATACTGCGGGAGAAGTAATGAAACGTCTGAGCCAGAATAATGATCTGGTTTTAGACTATGATTGGACCATTTATGTGCTTCCCTGCATGAATCCGGATGGATTGATCAATGGGAATACCAATAACGGCCCGGGACGATGCACCACCACTTATCTGGACGGAAACGGAAGGCTGGTGTCCGGACGGGGTGTTGACATGAACCGGAGCTTTCCTTACCGGTGGACCAGATATTCTAGTAATCGTAATTTCAATGGCTATGCTCCACTTGCTTCCAGAGAGTCCAAGGCACTTGCCGACTTTATCCAATCTGTCAAGGGCAAAGGCACCAATATCTGTATTGACACACATGGATGGATGACCCAAATAATCCCTTCTGATGGATATAGCAGACTCTATTATATATTTAAAGAGAAGTTTCCTTATAATACATACTCAAATCTCAATGGAGGAAACGGGTATTTTGCCTCCTATGCGGCATCTATAGGATATAAAGCATGTCTGTTTGAATTTCCCGATGGTCTTAACAGTATGACGCAGTTTCAGCAGAGCGGCTACTGCGGCCGATACTGCGATTGTATCATGACTCTGGTCAAGGAATTCGGAACATATACGGAACGGAAAGCAACGATTCGTGTTAATGCAGCAGGGAAAGGGACTGCATCTGGCGGCGGATCTTTTCGTGTCGGGTCGCTCGTGACCGTCAAGGCCACGCCCTCCGCCGGAAAGACCTTTGAAGGCTGGTACAAGCCGAACGGCACACAGGTGAGCACCAGCGCCTCCTATCAGTTCAAGGCCAGCGAGGATCTGACGCTGACGGCGCTGTTCTCCGGCGAGCACTTTATCGACGTTCCCGCGGATATCTGGTATCATGATTCCGCGGTGGAGGCCGCCGAAGCCGGCATCGTGGAAGGGATGGGCTCTCCCGTGATCTTCTACGGGAACGGGACGCTCACCCGGGCGATGGCGATCACGCTGCTGGCCCGGATGGCAGGCGCGGACGTGAAAAGCGCGCCGCAGACGCCCTTTACGGACGTTCCCGCGACGAGCTGGTACACCGGCGCTGTGAACTGGGGCTATGCAAACGGGATCATCAAAGGCGTCAGCGATACGAGATTCGCGCCGGAAGAGACCATTAACCGGGAGCAGTTCATAACCATGCTGGAGCGAATGATCACCGAGAAGGGACTGAAGATCACTCCGGCGGGCATGCCGTTCAAGGACCGGGAGGATACCTCGCCCTGGGCGAAGGAAGCGGTGGAGCGGTTCTACGCCAGGGGACTGGTCAAGGGCAACACGAACGGAGAACTGATGCCGAAGAAAGACCTGACCCGCGCAGAAGGCGTGGTTTTCGTCCTCGGAATGGTGGAATACCTCAAGAAGAACGGCGCATCCTGAGTCCCAATACGAATAATTACGGCCTGAGATCCAAGGATCTCAGGCCGTTTGCCGTTCTATTGAATTCAGGCGGGATCCGTTCCGGCGCCGAGCACATCGGCCAGGGAGGTGTCCTTGACCAGCGTATCGGCACTGTAGAGGAACAGGACGTCCGTCACGCCTGCGTTGAGAATGGAGTCCAGTGTGCCGTAATAATACCGGGGATCGATGATAGTGATCCGCTCATAGCCGGGCAGCAGGAACTGCACAAAGCAGTTTGCGTAGGAGTCCTTGAACAGGAGCAGGCTCCTGCCGTTGTTGGCGGTGGTGCGGATCTCCACCTTGTCGTGGTTGCCGCCGAAGAACACGGTGTACTTATCTTTGGTGTCCAGCGCTTCCCGATCATAGATGGAGCAGACCTTGCCGCCTTCCTCCCCGTAGGAGACGTAGTATTTCAGATCCGAGTCCTGCAGCCCGTAGATCTCCACGTGATCCTGCATGGCGTGGCTGCCGCTCTTGGAGGACAGGGTGCCCTCAAAGTCCTCAGCGACCGTGTAGACGTCGAAGCCCTGATTGGGGTCAAGTCCCAGCGCCGGGGCATTGGCGGCATAGACCTGATATGCGCCGAGAGAGGTCCAGTGGTGGTCCGTCCTGTAGTAGATCTCTTCTTGTGCATGGGCGGAGAGGACGCTGCCGGCTTCCAGCACGGTGATGCTGCCGTCCAGCTGCTCCTGAATCGTCCGGATATCCTGAAGCTGATCCCGGACCGGGGCGTTTTGGGGCAGCGCGTCCGTCAGGATCGCCGCAGCGCCCGGCACCAGCATCAGGTTCATGTTCAGCTCCGGATGCTGTGCGGAAAAGGCGTTGATGGCGGAGACGGTGCCCGCGACAGCGGCCGCATCCGGCGTCTCCGGTGCGGCGAGGAGCCGATCCCGGCCCAGGTACACACCGCCGGATTCCTTTTGGCCCAGCCGCCGGATCTGCCACAGATGCATGGAGATCCAGCCGTCCCGGGCGGGGAACTGGTCGCTGTACCAGCTGTCAAGGCCGGAGAAGAAGCTGCCATCTGCCAGCGCGGCCGCCGACAGAGCGGGTTTCTGGGCAAGGGAACGGTTTTCCGCATCGGAGAAGGAACGGTCCCTGGTGATCAGACCGGCCAGGCACACCACGACCAGGACCAGCGCGAACAGGCACAGAATGCAGAGATTATGCCGGGTCCGGTTCTGGTTCATCCACTGGCGTACGGTGATCCTGCGGGGCTTGGGAGCCGCCGCGGTTTGGGTTTCTTCCAAAGTGAACTCCTCCCTTCCTCAGAACTGAAAATACAGGAACGACGTGTAGGTCGAGCTGACCATAGAGGCAATGCACAGCACCAGCAGCAGGATGTACAGCGCAGCGGAGATGTACACCGCCGCGCCGCCTCTGCGGTAGGTCAGGTTCTGATGCAGCCGCCGGACCAGCGGGCCGGAGCCGATCACCGCCGCCAGGATCAGCAGCCAGCTGCTGCCGAAGTAATAGCGGAAGCCGCTGTCAAACAGGCCCAGATGCCCGGCGCCGAACATCTGACCGAAATAGTGGACCATATTGGAAAGAGAGCCGGAGAAGAACATGACCCAGCCCAGGAAGGCAATCAGACAGGTCCCGAAGATCCGGATGGGATTCGGGACTTTATCCAGCTTATCCTTGATCACAAACCGCTCCAGCATGGCGAAAGCCCCATGCCACAGGCCCCAGGCGATAAAGCTCCAGGAGGCTCCGTGCCACAGGCCGGTCAGCAGCCAGACGATCAGCAGATTTCGGAAGATCTTCGGCTTGGAGCAGCGGCTGCCGCCCAGGGGAATGTACACATATTCCCGGAACCATGCGCCCAGAGAGATGTGCCACCGCCGCCAGAAGTCCGTGATATTCAGGGCCCGGTAGGGGTAGTCGAAGTTTTTGTCCAGATCAAAGCCCAGCATTTTGCTCAGGCCGATGGCCATGTCGGAGTATCCGCTGAAATCAAAGTAGAGCTGCAGGCTGTAGAGCACCATGCCCAGCCAGGCGGTGCCGATGCTCATGGCCTCCAGTCCGGAGACCGCGCCGAAGACCGTGCCCAGATTGTCCGCCAGAAGCACCTTCTTGAACAGGCCCACCAGGAACAGGTTCACGCCCGACGCGATCTTGGCCGGAGGGGTCTCCCGTTCTGCCTCGATCTGTACCATCATATCCCGGTACTGAACGATGGGGCCGGAAATGATCTTCGGGAAGAAGGTGGCGTACACCGCATAGGACAGCACGTTTTTCTGGACCGGCGCCCGGTCCATGTACACGTCAAGAATGTAGGACAGCACGGTGAAGGTATAGAAGGACAGACCCAGCGGCAGAGACAGCTCCGGAGCGGAGAGGTTCAGCCCGGGGATCAGGTTCAGCGTTTCCAGCAGGAAGGCGAAGTACTTGAAATAGCCCAGCAGCAGCAGATTCGCCGCCACGGCGATGATCATGGCTGCCCGGGCAAATCCAGTCCGCCCCGCTTCCTTATAGCCGGCGATCTGCAGCCCGCTGACATAGTTGAAGGCCATGCTCAGCAGCAGGAGGATCAGGTAGACCGGATTCCCCCAGGCGTAAAACACCAGGCTCAGCACCACCAGCGGGATGTTCCGCAGCTTTTTCGGAAACACGTAATACAGGATCAGGCTGACCGGAAGAAATACAAACAGAAAAAACAAGGTGGAAAACGACATGGTTCATTCCTCTTTTTCAAATCCTGATTTTGGCGATCATTCCGCCGGATCTTGCTGGGGAGGCACATCTGACTCTTCGGAGGAGTCCAGACCAAGCTCCGCATCGTACATGGCCATGATCATGTTCTCGCTCCATATCTCATAAAAATCCGCGTTGAAGTGGATGCCGTCCTCTACCCAGTAGGGTGTATAGTCGGTGATGTTGTCGCAGGAGATGTAATAGAACCCCGTGCCCTGGAGAATGTTACGAAGGGCCTCGGTATAGGATTCGGTTTCCCGCCATTTTTTCCGAGGTTCGTAGCTGTCAAAGGCCGGATCGGTGCAGGGGAAAACCGGACTGACAAAGATCTTCGCGTCCGGACAATGGGCCTGCAGGTCCTCCAACCGCTCCAGATAGAGCTGCGCAAAGGACTCGGGGGTCTCGCATCCCACCTGAAGCATATCGTCCAGACCGTAGCTCAGGAAGATATAGGAGGGGTTGAGCTCTTTCAGAGCCTCGTAGTGGGTGGGGATCTCGTCGCTGCCGTCGCCGTAGTGGCCCAGGATCCGGCTGTTGTCCAGGGTCTGCAGGAAGGTGAATCCCACGGCCCGGGAATCGCCCATGATCACGTAGTCGTGAAACAGGGACCAGACGGACACCTCGCCGGAGCGCATCTGCCGGAGCTTTTCATCCCGCTTGTCCTTCAGCTCCTGCAGCTCAATGGCCTTCAGCGTCTGATCCACCTCGCCGGGGTCCCGGCGGTCCAGCGCCTCCAGATAGGCGATTCCGGAGGAGACGTCGCCGGATACAGCGGCGTCCCAGGGCGTTCCGGCACGTCTGGCCAGCAGGATCAGGAGAATCAGCAGGATCACGGCCGCGGGAACGATGAAACGAAGTCTTCTGTTGTTCAAGGTTCCAACGCCTCCTCACTGCTGTCCTCCGGTGCCGCGGGCGGCATCTGAGGCTCGTCTCCGCCCGTCATGAGCTGGCTGTTGTAGGTTTCGAGAATCATGTTTGCCGCCCAGTACTGATAAAAGGCGGCGGCAAAATGGATTCCGTCCGGCGCCCAGAGGTCCTGATGCTCCTCAAACAGCCAGTCGTTGTCCACATAGTAGCAGTTGTCGATCTGGGCGCACATCTCCTCCACGGCGGCAGTGTACTCCGGGATCCGCACCAGGCCGGGCCACTCGTCAAAAGCGGGGTCGATGGCCGGCAAAATGGAATTGACATAGAAGGTCGCATCCGGAAGGGCCTCCCGGAGTTCCCCGAGGATCTCCTTGTAATCGGCCACGTAGTCCGACGGCTCCGGCCAGTACCCGATGATCACGTCGTTGAGACCGTAACAGAGATAGACAGAGGTGGGATGCAGCTTCTGGAGATCCGGGATGTGATCCCGCAGCGCATAGAGCTTGGCGCCGCTTTCCGCCATGACACGTTCGTCCGGCAGGAAACCCCAGAAGGAAAAGCCCACGGAGCGGGAGTCGCCCAAAAGCACGTAGTCTTCAAACATGGACCAGACGCTCAGGTCTCCTGTTTCAATTTGACGGAGCCATTCGTTCCTTTTTTCCTGAAATTCCCGAATCCGGAATTCCTGCAGCTTCTGGTCCACCTCGGCGGGATCTCCCGCCTCCAGAGCCTCGAGATACCGGATCCCGGCGGCAGTGTCAGCGACAGCAGTTTCCTCCGGTTCATTCCTGGCGCCCGCCCGGCGGGCGATCAGCACCAGGATCACAATTACGGCGGCCAATATGCAAATGATCGACAGCAACCTTTTTCGCTGCATGGCTTTACCCCTCGATCTGTCCTGTATTTTAAAGCGCGTCCAAAAATGCCTTCTGTACCGGCGCGGTATCCTCCGCCACCACCAGCAGCAGATAATTGCCGTGCACCTCGACCACGCCCTTTTCCAGCGTGGCGTACTGCTCCGGCGCGTAGCCTTCAAACACGTCCATCTGAGACTGGATCCTTGCCTCCATGGCGGCCTTGACGGCATCCTGCTGGGACAGGTCAGACAGCTTGACCACCAGGATCTCCTCCGCGCCCATGTTGGAGGAAGGATAGTAGAGCAGGACGCCCTCGTAGTCCGCCGGATTGAGTCCGTACAGACGACGGACCATCTGATTGTCGCCCTCTACCATGGGAGAAAGATCCGCGGCAGAAGTCACAGATTCTGCGACCACGGAAAAATCTGTCCGGCTCTGGATCCCGCGGGAGAGGACCTGCCAGAGAATAAATCCCAAAATCAGGATCAAAATCAGCCATTTTACCACGCTGAGCACAATGGGTTTCCAATGAAGTTCCATTCTCCAGCCTCCGATTCCAGTAATCCTGCTCCGCGCTCCCGGAAAACCCGGGAAGGACTGCGGAGCATTGAAAATATTTTATCATAGCCGCAACAGTTTGAAAACAACAAAACAGTTACATATTCCCACTTTTTCGCCATCTATGGTCCTGTGCAGACGCAGAAAAACCGGAGCCGACCGGCTCCGGTTTTATCCGTGATTCGTTATAATTGCGCCGCCATATCCAGAACCAGCTGGCGGGTCTTTTCCCAGCCAAGGCAGGGATCTGTGATGGACATGCCGTAGACGCCCCCGCCGATGGCCTGAGCGCCGTCCTCCAGATAGCTCTCCACCATGAAGCCCTTGACCAGATCCCGGATCTCTGGCGCGTGACGCCGGGCGTGAAGCACCTCGTTGACAATGCGGATTTGCTCCAGGGGCCGCTTGCCGGAGTTTGCGTGATTGGCGTCGATGATGACGGCCATGTTTTGGAGACCTTTGGCCTGATACAGATCATAGAGTCCCCGGAGATCCTCGTAGTGATAGTTCGGGATAGTGCGGCCGTTCCGGTCCACAGAGCCCCGGAGGATCGCGTGGGCCAGAGGATTGCCCTTGGTCTCCACCTCCAACTCCCGGTAGGAGAAGATGTGGGGATGCTGGGCGGCGGTGATGGAGTTGAGCATCACGGACAGATCTCCAGAGGTGGGGTTTTTCATGCCCACCGGAACGCCCAGGCCGCTGGCGACAAGCCGGTGCTGCTGGTTTTCCACCGAACGGGCGCCCACGGCCACATAGCTCAGCACATCGGCCACATAGGGGTCGTTGCCGGGGTAGAGCATCTCGTCGGCACAGGTAAAGCCGGTCTCATTGACCGCACGGACGTGGAGCTGCCTGACGGAGATCAGGCCCTTTTCCATGTCCGGCAGCTTCATGGGGTCTGGCTGGGAGGCGATCCCCTTGTATCCGTCCCCGGTGGTTCGGGGTTTGTTGGTATAGATCCGCGGGATGATCAGGATCCGGTCCCGGACCTGCTCCTGAAGCGGCAGAAGCCGGTGGATATAGTCCAGCACGGCGTCCTCCCGGTCCGCTGAACAGGGGCCGATGATCAAAAGGATCCGGTCGTCCCGGCCGGAGAGAACGTCCGCGATCTCCCGGTCCCGGCGAACCTTGGCGGCCTGCCCTTCGGGGGAGAGAGGGATACGCGCCCGCAGCTCCGCCGGAGAGGGGAGCTTCCGCCGGACAGTCATGTTGCTCAGGGTGTTCATGTCAGATCTGCCTTTCCTGTTAAATTGCCCTAATTATAGCACATTTAATTTAATAATGCAACGCATTTATGCGATAAAGTGATGTTGCAAAATTTAATCAAAGCAGCTGCTGCAGCCGGTACAGAGACAGCGCCAGCTGTCCCCGGGAAACGGCCCCGTCCGGCTTGAGCATGCCGTTCTGCTCGGAGAGGATGTCCGCACTCAGGGCCCAGCCCAGCGGGATCCTGGCGTAAGAGGCCACGGCGCTGCCGTCCCGATAGGTGCCAAGGCCCACGGTGGAGGAGACAAAACCATCTTCATAGTCCGCGTAAAACCGATACAGCACCGTAGAAAGCATCTCCCGGGTCAGCACAGAATCCGGGTAGAACCACTCGTTTTCAGAGAACAGTCCGGCGTCCATGGCCCAACAGACGGCCGGGTAGGCGGGATCCGCCGCGTCCACATCATACATGGTATGATCCGAGAACTCCGGATATCCCTCCATCCGGTAAAGGGCCAGAGCCAGGTCGCTCCGGGTGGTGGCCCGAGTCGGGAAAAACAGGTGGGGAGCGATCCCGGAGAGAATGCCGTCGTCCACCAGAGAGAGTACCGCAGTATGCAGATCGGAGGAGGAAAACATTAGATCATAATAGCGGGAATCGTCTGAGACGGGGTACAGAGTGTTCTCCAGCCACTGGGAGATGATGGGTGCGAACATGGCGTGGCCGCCGGCGCTGAGATGATACCAGTCGCCGCCGTTGAGGCAGTAGGTCTCCCGAAATTCCCTGCGGTTGAGGAACATGCCGTTCTGATCTGTGTCGCTGGCATCATAGCAGTCCAGACCCCGTGCCGCAAAGATCCGGAGCATGGCGTCGGTGTAGTCCTGCTGGATCAGGCCGACCTTGTTCTGGGTGCCGTCGGAAATCCAGGGACTGAAACCGACGATCACAGCGCGGGGATATTTCTCCGACAGCGTGTCCAGGATCAGATTCAGCGCGCCGTAGAAGGTGGAAGGATCCTGATCCCCTTCCTGTCCCATGGAGATGTTGTGAGCCCAGTCGTTGGATCCGCCCTGCAGGATGACAAAATCCGGAGCGGTATCGGCCGGCAGCGACAGACAGCGTTCCACCATCGGATAATTCCCGTTCGGTCCGCCGGCAAAGGTGGAGCCGCTGATGGAATAATTGAGCTGGGTCATCCGATACTGGGCGGCCATCAGGTAGGTCCAGTCCTCCGCCATGGAGGACAGACCGTATCCCGCGGTATAGCTGTCCCCCAGCACCAGGAACTGCCGGCCGGAGAGGCCCTTCCCGCCCAGGGAGATGGAATCCACTGCAAATACAGTGGAATAAAGCATCAGGCACAGCGCCGTGATGATCGCGATCTGCCGCAGTTTCCGCAATGGACTCCCTCCTTTTTCGTTGGTTTCAGTATTATATCATCGGATTGTGTGGGAAAAACGAACAAACGGTGACAGAAGCAATCTGTCACCGTTTACATGATTGCACGTCCCTGTGTTCCGATTATTGTTCCAGCTCTGCCAGAGCTTCGCCCACTTTATAGATGTCTCCGGCGCCGATGGTCAGGATCAGATCGCCGGGGGCGGCGATCTCCCGCAACCTGGCGGTGATCTCCTCAAAGGATGGGTAGAACTCTGCCCGGGGGATGGCATCGGCCACGTCTTTGGAGGAAATCCCCACGGTGTTCTGTTCCCGGGCGGCGTAAATGTCCGCCAGGATCGTCAGATCCGGCCGGGAAAGCTGCTCGACGAACTCGGAGAACAGGGCCTTTGTCCGGGAATAGGTGTGGGGCTGGAACACCACGATGGTCCGGGAATAGCCCCGCTGGGGCACCGCGTCCAGCGTCGCCTTCAGCTCGCCGGGGTGATGGGCGTAATCGTCATAGATGTCCGCGCCCCGGTAGGTGCCCTTGAATTCCATGCGTCGGGCGGCGCCGGTGAAGGAGGTCAGACCCCGGGTGACGGCTTCCGGTTCTACGCCCAGCGCCCATGCGGCCGCAATGGCGGAGAGCGCGTCCATGCAGTTGTGCCGTCCCAGGACCCGCAGGTCCACATGGGTGTAGAAATGATGGCCGCAGTAGACGTCGAAGCTGGAGTATCCCCGGTCAAAGTGGGCCGGGTACACGTCCATGTCCTGACTCATGCCGAAGGTGATCAGCCGGCGGTCGATGCCCTGGAGGGCATCCATCGTGTTCTTGTCCTGACCGTTGGCAATGACAATCCCGCGATCCGGCGGAGTCAGCTCCGCGAACTGGCGGAAGGAATGCTTGATATCCTCCAAATCCTTGAAGAAATCCAGATGATCCGCGTCGATATCCAGGATCACGGCAATGGTAGGCGTGAAGTTCAGGAAGGAGTTGCAGTATTCGCAGCTCTCAGCAATGATGGTATCGCCCGACCCGACCCGATGGCCGGCGCCAAGGA
The DNA here is from genome assembly GCA_017469795.1 of Oscillospiraceae bacterium. Taxonomy (GTDB): domain Bacteria; phylum Bacillota; class Clostridia; order Oscillospirales; family Oscillospiraceae; genus HGM13006. Next base: position 10,120 of record JAFUFT010000044.1, on the reverse strand, counting down.
GGTTCAGGTATCCGCCGATCATGACCGTGGGGTCCAGCCCGGCTTCCATGGCGATGTGGGTCATCATGGAAGTGGCCGTGGTTTTGCCGTGGGTGCCGGAAAAGCATACGGCATTCTCATAGGCGGACATGATATAACCCCAGGACTGGGCCCGCTCAAACACGGGAATTCCGGTGGCGAGGGCAGCGGCGATCTCCGGATTGTCGTCGTGGGCGGCGGCCGTGCGGATCACGCAGTCGGTGCCGGCAATGTTTTCTGCGGCATGGCCAATGGTCACCGGGATGCCCTTGGCCACAAGGTCCTCCGTGGCTTTGCTCCGATTCATGTCAGAGCCGGTGACGTTGATGCCCATGCCCTGCAGCACCATGCCCAGTGCGCACATGGAAACGCCGCCGATCCCAACCAGGTGAGCGCGCTTGCCGGGGACGAGAAATTCAGTTAAATGAGACGTCTGCTCATGACTCATGCAGGTTCCTCCTCACAAAATAGGCTTTGCCGGAGGCAAAGTTCTTATAGATTATAATACGGAACGGGGGATTTTACAAGAGGGCAAAAAACAGCCCCGGAAAACCGGGGCTGAGAAGGTTGCGGGTTTAGGAATGGCTCTTGTCCACACTCCGGGAGAATGTGACGCCGTCCCGGTGGAGCACAATCTCCAGAGATACGCGGTCGCCGCGCATATAGGACTGGGTGAATTCATAGCACTCTCCGCTTTCGGTGCGGGTCTGGCGCTGCATGAAGAATCCCGCGCTGCCGGCCTTGCAGTGGAGCAGATCTGCGTCTGCCTTGCTGAATTTCACCGCCTCGTAGGAATCCACGGCGGTATATGGCACCACACCCACGTCGTAGAGCAGGGAATAGAAGGAGTGAGTCTTCAGCAGTTCCCGGGTGAGAGTGGGGTAGATGTACTGGGGATAAAAGGAGGTCTCCAGGATCAGGGGCTCGCCGTTGGCCTTCCGGATTCTGGTGAACTTATAGACCTTCACGTCCGAGGACCGGAGCTCCAGCATCTTGACGATGTCGGGCGTGGGGTCGATGACGGCAAACTCGATGAGATCCGAGGAAGGGGTCAGTCCCATGGCGGACATCTCCGCTGTGAAGGAGTAGACCCGCTCGGTCTTGCGGTGAACCTTGGGTTCCGCCACGAAGGTGCCTTTGCCTTGACGGCGGACCACCAGGCCCTCAGATTCCAGCGCGCCGATAGCCTGGCGGACGGTGGATCTGGAGATGGAAAGCGCCCGGCACAGCTCCGCTTCGGAGGGGAGCAGATCCCCGGGACTCAGGATCCCCGCGGAGATGTGGCGCTTGATGATGGCGACCAGCTGGTTATACAGCGGCACATCGCTGTCCAGAGACAGCTTCGTGCTGAGGATGGGGCTGTTGTTGGTACTCATGTTTCAATCACCTGTGTTTTTAAAATCTGCAGACTCGCTTTGTGACTTTAGTATATCAAAATTCCGGGAAAATGCAAGCATATACGCAAAAGACGAACCATCTTGCAATCCGGCAAAACAATTCGTCCATCCGCGGCATTGCCAAAACCGACTGCCTGGCTACGACTCAGGGAGGTGACCTGAACAGGCAGCCGGAGTGGTAATGCGACTTGAAAAGCATTTGCCGGGTGACACGTCCGGTTCAACTGCTTTATATCAAACGTATCATACGTTTGATGTCATCATTTTATTACAAAACGATTGAACTGTCAAGTGGGAAAATACGGGAACCCCGCGGAAAAGCAAGAAAACAGGCGCCGCCGAAGCGGCGCCTGTATCGCAAATGGAAAACTTACTGGTTCTGAGCCTTCTTGGCCAGATCCTCGTACTTCTCCGCGGCGAATTCCTCGGCGGCGGCGAAGAGTTCCTTTGCGCGCTCCGGGAAGCTCTTGGCCAGGGAGGAGTAACGGCTCTCGGACATGATGTAGTCGTTGTACTTGTCTGTGGGAGCCTTGGAATCCAGGGTGAAGGGCTGCTCCTTGGTGGGGTTGAACCGGAACAGATGCCAGTAGCCGGCCTGCACCGCGCGCTTGATGGTCTCCTGGCTCTTGCCCATGCCGGCCTTGGCGTGGTGGTTGATGCAGGGCGCGTAGGCGATGATCAGGGACGGGCCGTCATAGGCCTCAGCCTCCATGATGGCGTTGAGGGTCTGCTGATAGTTGGCGCCCATGCCGATCTGGGCCACATAGATGTAGCCGTAGCTCATGGCGATGGCAGCCAGATCTTTCTTCTTCACGGCCTTGCCGGCGGCGGCAAACTCTGCCACAGCGCCGATAGGCGTGGCCTTGGAGGCCTGTCCGCCGGTGTTGGAGTAGACCTCGGTGTCCAGCACGAAGATATTGACGTTCCGGTTCTGGGCCAGCACGTGGTCCAGTCCGCCGTAGCCGATATCGTAGGCCCAGCCGTCGCCGCCGAAGATCCACTGGGAGGGCTTGACCAGCATGTCGGTCATCTCCGCGATCTCTCCCACCAGGGCGGGGTTCTTCTTGATCTCAGCCTCAAAGGCGGCGGAGGGCTCTCTGGAGCCTTCGCCCTCATTGGCGTGTGCCAGCCAGTTCTCGGCTGCAGCCTTCAGCTCGGCAGGAAGATCCTGATCAACCAGGGCGGTGACCAGCTCCTGGAGCTTGGCCCGGCGCTGCTCGGTGGCCAGCATCATGCCGTAGCCGAACTCGGCGTTGTCCTCGAACAGGGAGTTGGCCCAGGCGGGACCCTTGCCGTTCTTGTCCACGGTGTAGGGCGTGGAGGGTGCGCTGGCGCCCCAGATGGAGGAGCAGCCGGTGGCGTTGGCGATGAGCATGCGGTCGCCGAAGAGCTGAGTGATGAGCTTGACGTAGGGGGTCTCGCCGCAGCCGGCGCAGGCTCCGGAGAACTCAAACAGCGGAGTCTTGAACTGGGATCCCTTGACGGTGCCCGCCTTGACAGGCAGGTCCTTCTGGGAGACTTTCTCGGTGGCGTAGAGGAAGACGTCCTCCTGATCGGCGGACTCATGCAGCGGCTTCATGACCAGAGCCTTGTCCTTGGCGGGGCAGACGTTGGCGCAGGAGCCGCAGCCGGTGCAGTCCAGGGGAGAGATGACCATGGAGAAAGCGTGGTCCTCGAAGCCCTTCATGCCCTTGGGAGCGGCGCTCTTGGTGGCGGCGGGGGCGGCGGCAAGCTCTTCTTTGGTCATGACCACAGGACGGATCACGGCGTGGGGGCAGACATAGGCGCACTGGTTGCACTGGATGCAGTTCTCGGGGATCCAGACAGGGCAGTCCACCGCGATGCCGCGCTTCTCATAGGCGGCGGAGCCAGAGGGCAGCGTGCCGTCGGCCATGGGCATCAGCTTGGAAACGGGGATGGCGTCGCCCTTCATGTCGTTGGCGGGGACCATCACGTCGGTGATGAAGGTGTCCAGAGCCTCACGGCCGGACTTGGCTGGCATGGTCTCGCCGCCGCCCACGGTGGTGGTGGCCCAGTCCGCGGGGATCTCCAGCTTTTTCAGGCCGGTGAGACCGGCGTCCACAGCGTTCATGTTCTTCTGGACGGTCTCCTCGCCGAACTTGCCGTAGGAGGTCCGGCAGGCATCCTTCATGTACTTCACGGCGTCATCAATGAGAATGATGTTCGCCAGCTTGAAGAAGGCGGACATGAGCACCATGTTGTACTTGGTGCCGAGGCCCAGATCCTTGCCGATCTGCACCGCGTCGATGGTGTAGACGTTGACGTTGTTCTGGGCGATGTAGTTCTTGGCGTCCGCGGGAAGGATGTTCCCCAGCTCTTCCACGGTGTAGCCGCAGTTGATAAGGAAGGTGCCGCCGGGCTTGCAGTCCTGCGCCATGGGATAGCGCTCAAGGTAGGAGCTGTTGTGGCAGGCCACGAAATCGGACGCGGTGACATAGTAGCTGGAGCGGATGGGCTCGGGGCCGAACCGCAGGTGGGAAATGGTCACGCCGCCGGACTTCTTGGAGTCATACTGGAAGTAGGCCTGAGCGTTGAGGTCGGTGTTGTCGCCGATGATCTTGATGGAGTTCTTGTTGGCGCCCACGGTGCCGTCGGAGCCGAGACCCCAGAACTTACATGCGGTGTTGCCCTTAGCCTGACAGTCGGGATTCTCCAGTACGGGCAGGGACAGATTGGTGACGTCGTCGGTGATGCCCAGGGTGAAGGGGGCCTGGGGCTCGTCCTTCATCAGATTCCGGTAGGCGGAGATCAGGCAGCCGGTGCCCACGTCCTTGGAACCCAGACCGTAGCGGCCGCCGATGACGGGAACGCTGTCGAACTTGGTGCCCTTGAGCGCAGTGATCACGTCCAGGTACAGAGGCTCGCCCAGGGAGCCGGGCTCCTTGCAGCGGTCCAGCACGGCGATGCGCTTGACTGTCTCGGGGATCACGTCGGTGAGGAAGGAGGACACGAAGGGACGGTACAGATGGACGTTCACCATGCCGACCTTGGCGCCATTTGCGTTCAGGTAGTCGCAGACCTCCATCAGGGCGTCGCAGGAGGAGCCCATGGAGATGACCACGTATTCCGCGTCGGGCGCGCCGTAGTAGTTGAAGGGCTTGTAGTTGGTGCCCAGCTTCTCGTTGACCTTGTCCATATACTTGACCACCACGGCGGGCAGCTCGTCGTAATGGGTGTTGCAGGCCTCGCGGACCTGGAAGAAGATATCGGGGTTCTGGGCGGAGCCCTTGATGACAGGATGGTTGGGGTTGAGGGCCCGGGCGCGGAAAGCGGCCACGGCCTCCTTGTTCATCATCTCGTCCAGATCGGCGTAATCCCAGACCTGGATCTTCTGGATCTCATGGGAGGTCCGGAAGCCGTCAAAGAAGTGCAGGAATGCGGCGGAGGCGTCGATGGAGGCCAGATGGGCCACAGCCGCCAGATCCATGACTTCCTGCGGGTTGGAGGAAGCCAGCATGGCGAAGCCGGTACCGCGGCAGGCCATCACGTCAGAGTGGTCGCCGAAGATGGACAGGGCGTGGGTCGCCAGAGCACGGGCGGACACATGCATAACGCAGGGAAGGTTTTCTGCGGCGATCTTATACATGTTGGGGATCATCAGCAGAAGGCCCTGAGAAGCAGTGAAAGTGGTGGTCAGAGCGCCGGCCATGAGACTGCCGTGAACCGCGCCGGCGGCGCCGCCTTCGGACTGCATTTCCGCCACGCGGACGGTCTGGCCGAACAGGTTTTTCCGGTTCTGTGCGGTCCATTCATCCACATGCTCGGCCATAACGGACGAGGGCGTGATGGGATAGATGGCGGCAACGTCGGTAAAAGCATAGGCCACATGGGCCGCCGCGTTGTTGCCATCCATGGTTTTGAGTTTTCTTGCCAAGGTAATTCCTCCTTATATTGTAATGGGCGAATTTGCTTTGGATTTGCGAGATCACCCGCAGGCCGGCCGTGTGTCACGACGGACGGCCAGTCGCAGCTATTATATTGTACCACATTTTGTCTCGAATTGTAAATCTTCCGAAGGGCTTTTTTCAAAACTTTGCAGAATCCCACAAGGACGTCCGTCGGCCTGCGGTGGACCCATGTGAAGTTGCATAAAGAATTGTTTGAATTTTTTCAGAAGATGCGGTAAAATAAATTGATTTTTCAAAATTTTCCTGACAGGTTCGAAACGTATGATACATTACGAACTATAACACGTTCCGGCGCGGATATCAACCCCCGGGATGATTTTTCCAGAGCGGGGAGGGGCAAGTATGGTCTATCATGTGTTCTCCATGGGCCTGGGCGGCGTGGAAGGCTACGGCGTCACGGTGGAATGCTGCATTACCCAGGGCCTTCCGAGCTTTGATATTGTAGGCCTGCCGGACGCAGCGGTCAAAGAATCCCGGGAGCGGGTCCGGGCGGCGATCCTGTCTGGAGGCATGCAGTTTCCCACAGGGCGCATCACCATCAATCTCGCTCCGGCCGGTACCCGTAAAAGCGGAACGATCTATGATCTGCCGATCCTGCTGGGGATTCTGGCGGCCACGGGCCAGATCCGGCTTCCCGGGGACAATTGGGCCTTTTTGGGAGAGGTCAGCATGAACGGAGAGCTCCGCGCTCTTCCCGGCATCCTTCCCATGGCCATGGCGGCCCGGCGGGCCGGCTTTGACACGTTGGTGGTGCCCGGAGCCAACGGCCCGGAGGCCACTTTGGCGGGGGAACTGACGGTCTACGCGCCGGAGAGCATCGTGGAACTGCGGGATCACCTGACAGGGGCAAGGCCCATGACGCCGGCGGAACCCTGGATCCCCGAGGCGGATCCCGCTCCCAAGCCGGATTTCCGGGACGTGAAGGGACAGGAGAACGTCAAGCGCGCCCTGGAGATCGCCGCGGCAGGCTCCCACAACATCCTGATGGTGGGCCCGCCGGGCGCCGGCAAGAGCATGCTGGCCAAACGTCTGCCCTCCATCCTGCCGGATATGACCCGGGACGAGGCGCTGGAGGTCAGCCAGATCTATTCCGTGCAGGGCCTTCTCACAAAAGAACGTCCCCTGATCACCGAGCGGCCCTTCCGGTCGCCCCACCACACGGTTTCTCCGGCAGGTCTGGCCGGCGGAGGATCGGCCCCGAAGCCCGGGGAGATCTCCCTGGCCCACAACGGCGTGCTGTTCCTCGACGAGCTTCCGGAGTTCTCCAAGGAGACGCTGGAAATTATGCGCCAGCCGCTGGAGGACGGGAAGGTGACCATCTCCCGGGTAAGCGGGTCGGTGTCCTATCCCAGCCGGTTCATGCTGGTATGCGCCATGAATCCCTGCAAGTGCGGATGGTACGGCCACCCTTCCGGCCGGTGCACCTGCTCCGAGGCGGCCGTGAAACAGTATCTGGGCCGGATTTCCGGCCCGCTGCTGGACCGGATCGACATGATCGTAGAGGTGCCGGCGGTGGACTTTGAGGCCCTGTCCGGCAAGGCGCAGGGGGAGGGGTCCGATGCGGTGAAGGCCCGGGTGGATCAGGCCCGGCTCCGGCAGAACCGGCGCTTTGAAGGCACGGATGTGGGGTGCAACGGCAATATGACCCCGGCGGTGCTCCAGAAGGTCTGCGTGCTGGATGACGCCTGTACGGAGCTGATGCGCCAGGCATTCCTGCGGATGAATCTGACGGCAAGAAGCTATGACCGGATCCTGCGGGTGGCCCGCACCATCGCGGATCTGGACGGCAGCGATGCGATCGGTCCGCAGCATCTGGCGGAAGCGATCCAGTACCGGACTTTCCGGCTGGGCTGAGGAGGGAACGGCATGCAGGTCAAACGTTCGGGATTTGTGTTTTCCCTGTATAAAATGAATATGATCAACCTGTGGATCCTGGCGGGAATCCTGCTGCTGGTGTTCATCAGCATGATCTGGAAGAGCGGAAGCTACCTCATGAACTACCTGTTTTACCGGGCGGAACCGGATCCGGCGGCGCTGACGGCGTTTCTGGATCAGGATATTCTGGATGTGGCGTCTGTCTGCGCGGACATTGAGGCCCACGGCGGGGAGACGGCCCTGATCCGGAGCGGGGACTCCATGTTCTTCCGGGACAACGTCTATCAGGAGGGGGATCGCTACCGGTTTTCCCTGCCCATGGATGAGACGCTTCTGACGGATACGGGCGTTTACTATGACGATACGGCAAGGGCCTACTACGCCGAAAGCCGGGAAATCTTCAAGGATCAGGTCCCCCGGGAGAACTACGGCACGGCGCATCTGTATTTCTATGACTACCACGGGACGCAGGTCCTTCTGGTCGCGGACTTTGAAAAGGAACTGGAACTGAAAGAGCGGGAACGGGTGACCTTCGCGCCGCTGGGCATCTATGACCTGTACATGGTCAAAGACCTGGCGGAAACAGGCGTAACGGCGCTGCCGAACTACTTTATCGATCTGCGGGACACGCCGGTAGATTTTGAGGACGATGATTTCAAGGACCTTGTGATGGTGTTCCCCTTTGTACTGCTGACCCTGATCCCCGCGATCCTGTTTTCCGTTTTCCCGGCTCTGCATCCCACTTACCGGCAGTTGGACAAGTTTGCCCGGTCCGTCCAGAAAGCGGTGGATCAGGTGGATCAGAACTACGAGGAATACGGCATTGTATCCGAGGATAAGAAGACCTGGTATCTGGAGGACTGGCTGGTAAAGCGGTCCTGGCTGAAAAACGGCATCGAGAAAAACTGGAAAAAGCAAAAATACTGAACTGGAGAGAGACTTCATGAATGAAATGTTCCTGCTGAAAATGGGTGAGATCGTGCTCAAGGGCCTGAACCGGGCCACCTTTGAGGGACGGCTCCACTCCAACCTGACCCGGCGGCTCAAGCCCTACGGGAAATTCAAGATCCGGCTGCTGCAGTCCACGGTTTACGTGGAACCGGAGAGCGAGGACTGCGATCTGGACGGGGCCTGGGAAGCCTGCGCCCGGGTGTTCGGCATCGCCGCCATGAGCCGCTGCCGGGGCTGCGAGAAAACCATAGACGCTATTTTCGCCGCCTGTCGGGATTATCTGGGGGACGAGATCCTGATGGCAAAGAGCTTCAAGGTGGAATCCAAACGGGCGGATAAGAAGTTCCCCATGACCTCCATTCAGATCTCCCAGGAGATCGGCGGCCTTCTGGCGGAGGAATATCCGGACACAGCGGTGGACGTCCACAACCCGGAGTATACCGTGTATGTGGAGGTCCGGGAGGAGCACGCCTACGTCCACGGACCGGCCCGGCCCGGCGCGGGCGGGCTGCCCACGGGTGTGGGAGGCAAAACGGCACTGCTGCTCTCCGGCGGCATCGATTCCCCTGTGGCGGGATATATGATCGGGAAGCGGGGCGTGGAGCTGGAGTGCATCCACTTTTTCAGCTATCCATACACCTCTGAGCGGGCCAAGGAAAAGGTGCTGGACCTGGCCCGGATCATGGCCCGTTACTGCGGCCGCATGACGGTGCATGTGGTGCCCTTTACGAAGATCCAGGAGGAGATCCGGGCTAAGTGTCCGGAGGAGTATTTTACCCTGATCATGCGGCGGATGATGATGCGGATCTCCGAGGCACTGGCGGAGCGCTTAGGCTGCATGTCCCTGACCACCGGCGAGAGCCTTGGCCAGGTGGCATCCCAGACCATGCAGGCCCTGATGGTCACCAACGCTGTATGCAGCCTTCCGGTGCTGCGGCCTCTGATCGGCATGGACAAGGAGGAGATCATCACCGTGGCCCGGAAGATTGGCACCATGGAGACCTCCATCCTGCCCTATGAGGACTGCTGCACGGTGTTTACGCCCCGGCACCCCAAGACCCGGCCTTCCCTGAAGGAAATCGAAAAGGTGGAGCAGGCGCTGGAGATCGAAGCGCTGGTTGATGCCGCGGTGGAGGGCACCGAGCCGGTGCGGATCTATGCCCGGCGATAAGGCGGAGCAGCTGGTGCGGCTGCTGGAGAAGAGAAAGCTGACCATCGCCACGGCGGAATCCCTGACGGGCGGCCGGATCGCGGCGGCGATCACCGCAGTTCCCGGCAGCTCCAACGTGTTTCCCGGTGGTGTGGTCAGCTACTGTGACCGGATCAAGCATGAGGTGCTGGGCGTACCAGAGGAACTCCTCTCGGAATACGGCGCGGTTTCCGCCTCGGTGGCGGAGGCCATGGCTCGGGGCGCTGCCCGGCTGATGGGGACCGATCTGGCGCTGTCGGCCACAGGATTGGCCGGGCCGGACGGGGACGGGAGCCCGAACCCTGTGGGGACCGTGTTTCTCGGACTCTATGCCCAGGGTGAGGTTCGGGTGGAGCGGCACGTCTTTTCCGGAGTCCGGGAGTCGGTCCGGGATCAGAGCGTGGCGCAGGCGCTAAAGATGGCGCTGTGGTGGCTGGAGAGCGGAGAATGATGGCAGCGTAAAAAGGGTAAATTGGAGTTTGTAAAGCTCTTTTTTATTCCCTCCGGGGGCCATGCCGTGCGATGGGACCCGCTGCGACAGCAGTGGGCGCGCGTTGCCTACTTCTGCCTCACCGGAAGTAGGCAAGAGTGCCCAAAGGGCCTTGCCCTTTGGAATCCCGCCCGCGTGTCGAAACCCACTGCGCCGTACAACGCTCGAACGAAAACAGCAGGTCGCCGCTTGACTTCGTGAGCGGCTATGGGGCAATCCTCACCCCGTTTCGGGTGGGACCGACAAACACCCTCCACCGCCGCGCCTTCGT
>JAFUFT010000043.1 GCA_017469795.1 Oscillospiraceae bacterium | reverse complement strand
GCCTGCGGCTCGTTCGCAGGCCAATATAGGGGCCTTTAGCTCAGCTGGGAGCCCACATTGGTCAGTTTTATGCCACATCAATTTCATAGTGCCTGCGGCTCGTTCGCAGGCCAATATAGGGGCCTTTAGCTCAGCTGGGAGAGCGCCAGGTTCGCAATCTGGAGGTCAGGGGTTCGATCCCCCTAAGGTCCACCATTTCCCCGGAAATTATCTAATTTCCGGGGATTTTTCTAACTTTTTTCAGAATTTTGGTTGTTAGCATTCTAACTTTACTCCGAACTTTTTTAGGCATTTTTGCAAAAAACCATCAAAAATCCACCACGTCAGCTACAGGCCCATTGCACCCACCTGAGCTACCGGCCCTTGCATAGCTTTTGAGCTGTGCAAAGGAAACATTCAGCTCAATGTCGATCTCATAATTGCGGTGGACATAAACGCCCTTGATAAACTGCGCCAGGATCATCTTCTTTCCGGCGATGCTGGACTGATCGTACATATCTGCCCAGCTTTTGATTTTGGCGTATTCCTGCTCCAAAGCCTTGGCAGCGGTCTCCAGCTCATAGATTTTTGCCTGCTCCCCATAGAGCCGGTCCTGTTCTTTCTGAATGGTATCCTCGGCCTGGGCGATCATCTCATTGACCAGCTCGGCAGTCAGTTGGCTTTCGCCACGGATAATCTTGATGATCTCCGCCTTGTAATCTGCAATTTCCGCCTGCTTAGTGTTAATGGTCTTGTTGATGCGCAGGATCGTTTCCTGACACATGCGGATCTCCTCGGCCCTTTGCTCGGAGATGAAACTCTCCTTCGGCGTAGTCCGGATCTGCCCAAACTTCATGCGCACATATTTGTCCACAATGGGGTCCAGCTTTACCTGACCGTATCCGGTCTGGCCGTCACAATCGCCGGGGTGCCGCTTTTTATAATGGCACTCATAGCGAACCCTTGCGGGACCTCTGGTGCCGTTGTCCGTGTGCTTTCTTCCGCCACTGGTGGTCAGCGTCAACCGGTTCCCGCAATGACCGCAGAAGATGATTCCCGTGAGCAGTGCCGTCCCTTTGCAATTCAGCGGCACAGCCCCATGGGGGCGCAGTCGTTCCTTTCGGATGCGCTGTGCCTCCTCGTAGACCTCCGGCGTGACGATTTGAAGCTCCGGTATGATCTCAGACCGGGCTTCTCCATTTTTGACAACACCGGTATAAGCAACATTCTGGATGATATGCTGAATGGATGTATTGGGAAAGCCTTTACCATCAGCATGGGTAATGTTATGCTCATGGAGCCAATGGCAGAGCTTATAGGAACCATAGCCTTCATAGACATATTTTTTGAAGATCAAGCGGACAATCGCCGCCTCATCTTCATTAACTGCTACATCGAACACGGGCTTGTTCCGCTTGTTCACCCGCCCCTTGTCCACGATCTTATAGCCGAAGGGTACGGAACCACCGGTATAATAGCCTTCCTGCGTCAGTTGGCCCAGACGGGTTTTTGTACGGATCGAGGTTTTCAGGCTTTCGCCGGAAGCCTGCCAGTAGCGGATATAGTTCATCAGGTCGTCCACATGGGTTTCAAACCGTTGCTGGCCCTCCATGACGCTCCAGACCTCAATACCTTGCTCCGCAAACCATTTGACCACAAAGGGCGTTTCATCATCCTTGCGCCCAAGGCGGTCAAACATAAACACCAGTATCCATTAGAGTGTCCTCCATGATTTTTATCTCATGTTCTACGGCGGCAAGCTGTTTTGAGATAGCCTGCTGCTCGCGCTTCATTAGACTTAGGGGAATATTTCCGCCCCTCGACGTGCTTGTCTACGATGATGCCGCTACGTTTTAGTGCGTTGCTGATAGTGTATCGGTGACATTCGAAGGCCGTGGCCAGGGTATAGGTCGAAACGCCTTCCAGATAGAGTTTAACAATTTCTTCAACTTCACTATCCGACAATATTTTCTGCTTTTGACAAATTTTCCGTACCTCTGTCTCGCCATACTTGTTTTCGACTTTTCTTTCTGATATATTATTTTCTACAGAGGTGGACAACTCAGCTGGGATACTATTCTTAAACTTGATAATCTTCAAAAATGTGTTTGAATATAGTGTTGATAGGTCCACCATATATGAGAAATCCGAGCTTTCGGCCGGTGGGCCAGGGGTTCGGATTTCTCATTTATATCACCGATATTGTAATCTGTGATATCTGAATATGCTGTGCCTGAGCCCGGGAACGCTTATGTTGCGTTCTCGGGCTTTTGCAGCGTCTCTTTATCCCAGCATCCACATTGTGGAAGCACAACCCCTTCAAGATCAAAAAAGCGCACAGGACGCACATTTTATCACTTGTGCAGGAACGGAGCAAACGGTAAGATGCAATTAGGAATCCAAATGAAAAAGGAGGAATTGTTATGAAAACGAGATGGACCGTATACCTGCTGATCCTGGCGATGCTGCTGGGACTGATGGCCGGCTGCGGCGGTCAGGCGGCTCCTTCTGCCGCGGTGGCTCCGGAAAGCGCTCCCGCAGAGGAGGCGGCATCCCAGGGAGCTGCTGCACAGGCGGAGGATCCTGCGGCGGACACCGCGCCCGCTGAGGCGGAACCGGCGGCCTCTGCCGCGGAGGAAGTCCCCGGCGAACCGGAGGACGTCCCGGACTACCGGGATTCCCTGAGTTACCCCCTTGCCGACGGAAATGTCACCTTTACAATCCTTCACAACGAGCCTGCGCTCGGCCCCATGACCGGGCAAATGAACATGAGCACCTACGGAGACTTTGAGTCCATCGCCCTGGGCACTGAAACCATCGGCGTAACACCGGAGTGGACCTCCCTCTCCGCCTGGTCCGGCGACACGCAGTTCAATCTGGTGGTGGCCTCCGGGGACTATCCGGATGTGTTCACCTCCATCGACAAGTACTATACCGGTTCCTTCGCCAAAGCGCTTGAGGATGAGGTTATTGTCACCATCGACCCGGAGCTCATGGCGGAAAACATGCCTGAATACTGGAATCTATTGGAGGACGATCCGGACCTGAAGCGGGCCGTCACCGTAGAGGACGGGGAGTTCGCCGCCTGGTATTCCGTCTTCGACAAGCAGATCGTCAACGAGGGCTACTTCATCCGGAAGGATATGCTGGACAAACTGGGCATGGGCATTCCGGAGTCTGTCGATCAGCTCAACGATTTTGCCTACGCCGCCAAGAGCGAATTCGGCCTCCAGAGCGTCATGATGATGGCCTCGGATCTGGCTGTCATGAGCGAAGCATTCGGGCTGGGCACCGCCTCTGCCACCGGCACGGGCACTACCGTAGCCACCGGCGCGGGCTTCTCCTATCACCGGGAGGGGGATCAGATCGTTGCCGACATCACCTCTGAGCGGTATCAGACCTATGTGGAGCAGCTCCATCAGTGGTATGCCGACGGTATCGTCTCCCAGAACTTCACGGAGCTGGACTCCGGGAACTTCTCCGGGGACATGGAGGCAGAGCTGGCCGCTGACCGGACCGTCATCTGCAAGACTCTGGTCAATTCCTGGGACAACCTGATCACCCTGAATCCGGATCCGGACTTTGAGCTGGCTCCCATGGTGGTCACCATGGACGGCGGCAATGTCCATTCCGGCCGGGGCGAGCGACAGTTTGACTCCAGTTCTCTGTCCAGCACCTGCGACCCTGATCTGTATCCCTACATTCTCGGCTGGATGAACTACTGGTATACCGACGAGGGCGCAATGCTTGGCTCCTACGGAATCCAGGGCGTAGACTATGACTATGACGAAAATGGAGACATCTACTATCTCGAGAGCATCACCCAGAACGAGTTCGGCTACCCGCCCATGCTTTTCAGCCGGGCCCGCTGCTTCTCCGGCGCTGCCTTCGGCCTGATGTATCAGGACCGGACCGTGCCCTTCTACACGGAGACGCAGACCGACTGCATCGACCTGTGGACCTCCCGCACCGATGACGAGGAAGCGGTGCCGCAGAGTCTTAGTCTCACCACCGCAGAGAGTGAAATCGTGGCCCAGTACGCCACGGATCTGGCCACCTATATCTCCGAGGAGATCCCCAAGTTCGTCACCGGAGCCCGGGATCTTGCCACCTGGGGCGACTTCATGACCACGGTGGAGAGCATGCACGTTGCCGAGCTGACGGAGGTCTATCAGGCGGCCTATGACCGCTATTTTGAGAACTGACAAACGATAAGGAAAGAAACGGAGGAAAACCATGATCGGCGTATACCATATCAGCGGCATTGACGCGAAGATCATAGCGCGGAACTACTATGACGGAACTGTTCACGTCAGTTGGGAGAACGGAGAAACCTTCGGCATTGCGGAAAAGGTGCGGACGGAGGGAAATACGCTGTCCTTCACCCTGCCCGAGCCTGTCGCGGCCGAGGTGATCCTTGAGGTCCACGACGGCAGCTACACCGGCACCGTAAACGGTGCGGCGGTCTCCGGCGCTATCGACCCCATCACCGACGAGGACGACCGGATCGGGAAATCCGAGATGAAGAAAAAGGCCCTGATCCTCTATGCCACCATCACCAAAAACACCGAGCGGATCGCAAAGGCCTTCGCCGAGAGCTTTGAGAGCTACGGGTGGACCGCAGAGCTGTTCCGCATCACCAACAAGACCGAGTCCATGCCTTCGAACTACAACGACTATGATGTGGTCTGCCTTGGCAGTCCCATCGTAGCGGGCAGTCCTCTGATGTGCGTGCAGAAGCGGTTCTCCCCCGGCGGGGGTTC
>JAFUFT010000042.1 GCA_017469795.1 Oscillospiraceae bacterium | reverse complement strand
GGAGGAATCATCATGAAACGCATCAAATTCCTGTCCCTGCTGCTGGCGCTGACGCTTTTGGCGGGATTGCTGACAGGCTGCGGCGGGAGTGCCGCTCCGGCAGACAGCGCCGCCCCGGCGGAGAGCGCGGCGGAAGCGGCAGGATCCGCTCCGGAGGCTGCTGCCCCGGCGGACGAAACCCCGGCCGGGACGGACGACGCCGCGGAACCGGAGGCTCCGGCGGATTCCGCCGAAGAACCGCCTGCGGAGGAACCGGAGGCACGGGTCTACGGTAAGGAGGCCATCGAATACACCCCGGTGGAGCTTCCCATCTCGGAGGAGCCGGTCACCTACACCATCTGGTACGGCGAGCCCTTCTCGGAGTACGTCAGCGACCCGGCCACGGACGTGGCCATGTTCCCGCTGCTGGAGCAGCTGACCAACGTCAGCTTTGAGTTCTCTCTCTTTACCATGATGAACGCAACGGAGCGGTTCCAGCTGCTCTTCGCAGCGGACGATCTGCCGGATATCATTCAGGACGCCATGAGCTATTACACCGGCACCATCGACTCCGCAGTGTCTGAGGACGAGTTCCTCTACAACTACGCGGATGATCTGGCGAATATGCCTAACCTCAGTTCCACGCTGGAAGCCTATCCTGAGGCCAAAAAGGTCCTCGTTTCCGGCAGCACCGGCGCCATGGTCTCCTTCCCGGAGATGTATCAGGACATCGGTGACATCTCCGGCTACATGATCCGTCAGGACTACTTCGACGCCACCGGCATGGACATCCCCGAGACCTACGACGAGCTCCACGACCTGATGGCGGCGGTCCACTCCGCCACCGGCTCCAACATGGTGCTGATGAACACCGGCTGCGACAGCAATCTGGGCGCCGGCTTCGGCATCAACGTGGGCGTAGGCGACTCCGACCTGGGCGGCTGGTACGTGGTGGACGGAGAGGTGAAGATGGGTCTGCTGGAACCGGAGTTTGTGGACTACATAAATCTGGTCAAGGACTGGTACGACGAGGGCATCTTCAACCAGGACTTCGTCAACTCTGACCGGGGCGATCTGGGCGGATTCTTCGGCGGCATCTACTCCCTGGTTGTCGTGCCCCCCGAGATCTACAACGCCTCCATGAACGTCCTGGGTGTTCCCACCGTGGGCATCCCCATGCCGGTCCGGAACAAGGGCGATGAGCTCCTGGTGGGCGGCAGCCAGTATTCCTGCCTCATGGACGGGGACTGCTGGGCCATCAACTCGGGGGTCTCCGCTGAGGACGTGGCGATCATTGAACGGCTGGTTGACTGGATGTACTCCGAGGAGGGCACCCGGATCATGAACTGGGGCGAGGAGGGCGTTACCTACACCCTGGACGCCGAGGGCAATCCGGAATATACGGATCTGGTGATCCACAATCCCGACGGTCTGGATTATGCTCACGCGGCCTATCTCTTCGCCAGCGGAAACCGGACCCGCCTGCCCTTTATGCAGGATTACAGACGCTGCTTTGCGGACTTCAACGACGTCCAGCTGGAGATGGCGGAGCTGTACATGAGCGAGTGCAACAAGGAACGGGACTATCCCCTGGGCGCTGTGATGAACAACGATCAGAAGGAAAGCTATAACACCGTGGCGGCGGATATTGCCACCTATATCTCTGAAAATGTGCTGCAGTTCATCTACGGCCAGAAGGATATGGCCGAGTGGGACAGCTTCATCGACACCGTGAAGAGCATGGGCATCGATACGGCCATTGAGGCCAAGCAGGCGGCCTATGACGACTATCTGGGCGTCTGATCTCTGACCGGGAAGTCTCCGGTGAAACAGACCGGGACCCCCCTGACGCAAACTTGCATCAGGGGGGTCCCTTTTTTCGGTTTCGCTTCAATAGATGGTCCGGATGTCCGCTACGCCCAGCTGCCGGCAGACGTCCTTCAGCTCCTGCTGATTCCTTACCAGCATCAGCTCGCTGAATCTGCCGCTTCTCCGGTCGAGCAGGCCGACGGTCATCTCTCCGGTACAGATGCTCCTCCGGACCACCGGCTCCTGGGTCTCCGGATCAAACCGGATCCCCTGTTTCCGTTTGAATATCCCCATGCCCGGTCCCTCCGTTCCGGCCCCGCTATCCGAGGATCTTCTCGTTGACGTGGGAATAGAAGATCCGCTTTGGCCGGCGCTCCGTGATGCGCGCCCAGTCCGCGCGCAGCTTTCCGTTGTCTTCATAGGCCGCCAGATACTCCATCGGCTCCAGATCCCCCACAAAGCAGTCCCCGTTGTCCAGAACCACGGATATGCTGTCCTCACTGTGGCTGGGCGTATGCAGGATCTCCCCGCTGATCCCGAGGGTCCGGAGAAATCCCCGGCTCTCCGAACAGCGGATCACCGTGGCATCCTGTTCCCGGACCGGCTGGAACGCAAGACGCGGCTCCCGGCGGAAGATCGGGTCCGAAAAGTGGACGAAGGGCAGCTGAACGTCCACCAACAGGAGTCCCACGCCCAGTTCCATGAGCTGACTCGCCAGGCCCATATGATCCGGGTGATAGTGGGTGGCCAGAAGATATGTGATGTCCTCCACCAGGATCTGCTGTTTCTTGATCTCCCGGAAAAAGGCGGGCAGCGTCCCAGCATAGTCCGTGTCAATCAGGAGGCTGCCGCCGCTTCCGGTCAAGAGATATGTGTTGGTATTTCCGTAGCGGAGCCTGATCATCCCGCTTCCGCCTTCCCGGGAGCACCCGGCGGCGTCACATGCCGCTGTTTTCATTGTAACGGTCCAACGCCAACTGCTCCGCCGCGACGACCTTTTCCACGCCCATGGATTCCAGTGTGGAAAGGTAGCCCTCCCACGCATCGTCGACGTCTTCGCCGCCGGTGATCCATCTTAGGGCGCACTCAAAAATGTAGGTGTTCAGATCGCTGATGTAGGTGTTGTACTGCTCTGTCTCCTCCGTATTCATGCTGCAAAGGGCGGGGAAGTTATAGGCGGTGTCGTCGGTGCCTTTGTTCTCCCACATCTTCGACGCCCCCATCTGCGCGTCGTCGTAGAACATCCAGTTTCGGGCGTTGTCGGTAACGCCGCAGTACGCATTCATATCCGTGCCGGTATAGTAGCACAGGGCCAGAGAGACGTCGGGCAAGAAGCTGTGGAGCACGGCGTCGGTCAGCTGCGGCGTTCCGCTTTCGTCGTATTCAAAGGATTCCCCTTCCACGCCGTAGTTCATCAGAAGGATTCCTTCCTCTGTGAAATCATAATTGAAGGCCTGGAGCACTACCTCCGGATTCTCACAGGCGGAGGAGACGCAGAGGACGATATTGGACACGCCCATGGGCGCGCTGACGAAGTGCAGCGACTGCTCCTTCTCCCTGCGGATGTCCGGGATCCCTCGGATGGAGAATCCCTCCGCGCTCTCGTCATACTGATGGAAGCTGTCCAGTGTCTGGGAGAACACGCCGCATTTCCCATTGGCGATCAGGTCGCTGGGCGGCTGGGAATCTGACGAGGTATAGGATACGAAATCCCGATAGATCAGTCCTTCTGCGTACCAGTCCGCCATCAGCCTGATGTACTCCCGGAAGCCCTCTTCCTGCGGGCCGAATTTCACAGTTCCGTCCACCTGATAGACCGGAAACCCCCGCCCGTTCGGGCATCCGATATTGTCGAAGCCGGCAGCCAGACAGGAGGCCGGGAGGAATCCGGTGTAGTTGATCCACAGCGGATCTGTGGCGCCCATTTCCGACCGGAACGCCAAGAGCACGTCGTGCAGCTCGTCATAGGTCTCCGGCGCTTCCAGGCCCAGCTGCTGGAGCCAGTCATCCCGAATCACCAGTCCGGCTGTGGTCGCGCTGTTGATGGAGTACTTGTGCAGACCGCCCCAGTTCCCCTCGGTGGACTCGGTGCCGAGGCTTTCAGCAAAATCCGGGTATTCGTCGGCATATCTCATGTAGTCCGGCATATTCTCCTGGATCAGATCGTGGAGCTCCAGGATCATACCGGAGTCGATCATCTCGTCGACGGTGACGCTGGTGGCCAGCGCGGACATGAACACATCCGTAGGGTCGCCGCTGGCCAGACGAAGCTGAAAGGCTTCCGCAGCAATATCGGACGTGAGCTCCCATTCGATACGGACGCCGGTGCGTTCCTGCCATTCCTTCCACGCCACATAGTCGTCAAAGGGATGCTCACAGAAGTTATCCATGATACCGGGATAGGACATATACCAGCTGAAGCTGACGTCGGTGTCCAGAGGATAGCTGATCGTCTCCCATTCCGGTTCCTCTTCCATCTGTTCTACGGCGCTCTCCGCAGCCGATCCCTCCGGCACCGGCGCTTCCACCGCAGCAGGCGGCTGCTCGGGCAGTCCGGACGCTTCCTCCTGAACGCTTTGCTCCGCAGCAGGTTCTTCCGCCGACTGGGGCGCGGTTCCGCTCCCGCAGCCGCACAGCAGCCCCAGGATCAGGCTGAGCGCGATGAAGATTGACAACTCTTTTTTCATGATTATCCTCCTTTGCAATGGGTTTTCCCTTCCGCTTTTATCATATAACATATCGGTATCCTGCGAAAGATTCATCTTTCAAGGCGAGAGTTTCATTTTTAGCGGAGAGCCGCGAATATGGGTCTTAATCCGCACAAGAGGAGACGCTTAGCAGCAAGCGAAAACTGCCCACGACCAGGAAAAGGCCCGCCGAAACGGCGGGCCTTTTCCTGTGTTATCCTACTGAAATAGTTATTTCGGTTCAGGCCGCGTCAAGCGGCCCGGCGGGAGTCCGCCGTGAATCTCGGCGTAAGCCGAGTTCCCGCAGAGCGAATTTACTTCGCCCGAGGATGATAATGTCTTTCTCAGAACCTTGAAACTGATGGACCGTGGCACAACTGATCGGCTTTAATTTGAGCCCGCTTTCGGCTACGTCTCTTGCCATCGCATACAGAAGACGTGACTGTGCATGATAAGGTGTAATAATCCCGACCTCATTTTCTTTTGCTGCATTAATAGCGAGTCCAAAAGATATAAGCGCGCTAAGCACATTGACCCGTGATTGATCTGCTGTTTTTATGCATACAGACAGCATTCCACTCAGATCCACCAGACGCAATGCGTTCCCAGGGAAGGGTTCACTGTCAACAATTGCTTTTCGCTTGCCTTGCATGTTTTCGCCAGACCTAAGTAGCCCTCGGTACATCGTAAAACTGGAAAATGCTGCGATATCCGGATGCATTCTGTATTGAGTATCCAGCATACAGAGCCACTCATGTCCATGTCCAGAATTCACCGCATTCACAATGCCACAGTATTGGAATATATCATTATTAAGGCTGTTGCTGCTATCACTCTGAACAATCGGCGGTAGCTGTGCAAAATCGCCCATGCAGATGAAGTGCTTCCGTGCCAATCCAGCAGAGAATACGATCTGAGGAATGTAAGCCATACTTGCCTCATCAAATATAACTGTATCGAATTCTCCTTGCTCAGCAGAACCAATATCACTTTCACCGCATACATGGAAACATGGCTCGAAATGATCCAGGGGAATGTTGAGCAGACCACATTTGGCTCTTATTCCAACTGTATAAAAAAACGCATTATTCCATATTTCGATGAGCACTATCCTGGATTGCTGCTGGTCGACCTGACCCCGATCCACATTCAGGAGTACTACATTTATGAGCGCAAGGTTCTGAATGTCACTAACAACACGATCTTGCATCGCCATGCCAACATCCACAAAGCCCTCAAGTACGCTACAAAGACTGGCTTAATTCCTTCCAATCCTGCTGCCCTTGTGGATCGTCCCAAGGCAGGGGAGTACAAAGCCAGCTTTTGTACCAAAGAGGAATTGGAGCAGATTATAATGGCCTCCAAAGGAGATCCTATGGAATTTGCAGTAATGGCAGCAGCCTATTATGGTCTTCGGCGCAGTGAAGTTGTCGGGCTGAAGTGGTCGGCCATCAATTTTGAGACCAAGACCATTACCATCCGGCACATTGTTACCGATGCAAGAATCGACGGGGAGCACTACCTCGTACAAAAGGATCGGGCAAAAAACAAAACCAGCTACCGTAGTCTCCCTCTGATTCCGAGTTTTGAAAAACTCCTGCTTTCTATGAAAGCACGGCAGGAAGAAAACCGCCGAGTCTGCGGTAACTGCTATAACCAGAACTTTCTGGAGTACGTCTATGTGGATGATTTGGGAGAATTGATCAAACCCGATTACATCACCGGTCATTTCCCAATTCTTTTGGCGAGGCACGGTTTGAGGAGAATACGGTATCATGATCTTCGTCACAGCTGTGCCAGTCTTCTTCTGGCTAATGGTGTGAACCTGAAAATGATACAGGAGTGGCTTGGCCACAGCAACATCTCCACAACCGGCAACATCTACGCACATCTGGATGTGGAGAGTAAACAGTTCTCTGCGGGAGTAATTCAGAACATCTTATGCCCTCAAGAAACAGATGAAAAAAGTTCCCAAGATACCGCTGAAAATGGGTAACTCAGGAACTTTTTGGTGCTGGTAGCCGGGCTCGAACCGGCACGGGATTGCTCCCAACGAATTTTAAGTCCGTGGCGTCTGCCAATTCCGCCATACCAGCATGCTAAGTTATTATATCACAAAAAGAAGACGAAAAAAATGCCTTTGAAATAATCGGAGGTAAATTTGGAGGTAAATCGGAAAAACAGCCGATTTTGCAAATCCAAAATCGTTGAAAATAAAGGATTTTCGGCCTCAGGGAGGTAAGAAGACTCAACGGATTTTAAGTCCCTGGTGTCTACCGATTCCACCATGCCAGCAGAAAGTATTTCAATTTTAATATACCGGCTCTGGGATGTCAAGGACATTTCCCCATAAGCGCTATAACAGGAACAGGCCGGCTGACACCGGCCTGTCTGGTTATTATTCAGACTCAAACGCTTCCATCAGACCATTGTCTCCGTATTTCAGCGCACGGTTCACACGGCTGATGGTAGCGCTGCTGGCACCGGTCTGCTCCACGATTTCCGTGTAGACCTTGCCTTCATACAAGAGTTTTGCCACGTCAAACCGCTGCTCCATTGCGCGGAGTTCTGAGATTGAGCAAAGATCCTGGAAAAAACGCAGACACGTATCCACATCCTGCAGTTTCACGATCTGTTCATATAATGCCATGCTTGCTTCCTTAGACGGTTTTTTGATCATTTGCCTCTCTCCTTTGTTGTTCATATAGTTATAGTATCACATTTTTTCTGATTCGTAAATAAAATTTTACAATTTAAAGCGTAATTGCCGCATGATCCGAGGGAACAAAGAAAGCCCGCCTCCGGCGATATGCTTGCCTTGCTTCGCACATAAAAAACCCGCCCCCCGATTGAGGAGCGAGTTATTCATGTTGGCATTACCTATTTTCACACCCAGTCACCCAGGCACTATCGTCGGCACGCACGAGCTTAACTTCTGTGTTCGGAATGGGAACAGGTGGACCCTCGTGGTAATCAACACCAACTGTCAGGTTGTACCCTGAAAACTGAACACCGTTCATGACGCATTACGGAAAGCGGATGAGCCTGCATAATTTTGTAGGACAAGCCCTCGGCTTATTAGTATCGGTCAGCTGAACATGTTGCCATGCTTACACCTCCGACCTATCAACGACATAGTCTACGTCGAGCCTTACTCCTCAAGGGATGAGAGATCTTATCTTAGGGAGAGTTTCACGCTTAGATGCTTTCAGCGTTTATCTCGTCCGTACGTGGCTACCCAGCTATGCCCTTAGCAGAACAACTGGTGCACCAGAGGTACGTC